>JBEBJW010000662.1:0-4801 GCA_040079715.1 Myxococcota bacterium
CCGCGATCCCCGCGGATCCGGACCGCGGGCGAGTTGCCGAGGTGATCCACGAACCGGGCCAGCAATTCGGCGACGACGCTGCTATCGTCATACACCGACTGGACCGTGGACCTGTGAGGCGCTCATGTGGATCCCCCTCGTCGTCCCGTTCGTGTCCCCCTCCGCGATGGCCGCCGCCGACTGCGCGCTGTCCGAGGCGGACTACTACGCGCTCCGGCGCGACCTCAGAGACCTGCGCCGGAGCGAGGGCGCGTCGATCGGCGTGGCGGCCGAGGGCGCCCAGTGCGGGCGGGCCCTCGAGGCGGTGATCCGCAACGGCCCGTTCCTCGGGGTCCACCGGGCCTCCGGCGCCCCGGACCAGTGCACCGCGGTGATCCGACCGGCCGCGTCCGACGGCCACGCCGCGCCCCCGATGGCGACGATCGGCGGCGTCCCGCCGGCCGCCACCCCGGCCGCTCGCGCCGGGTACACCCTCGAGGTGGTCGGCGACTGCCACTCGGACCTGTCCGGCCCGAGCCGGTTCGTGTCGATCGGGTACTGGCTGCCGTTCGGCGGGTCGGTCCGGTGGGACCAGCAGGTCAGCCACGGCCTGTCGGTGGTGATCGACGGCGGGTGGCAGGCGGTCGGGCTCGACGCCGAGACCTACGACCTCGGCTCCGCTGGCGAGCCGGTCCACGACCCCGAGTTCCGCGGCCTCGCCGGGTTCGACCTGTCCCGCGACGGGCTCCGCGGCGGGTACGTCGGCGTCCGGGCCGGCGCCGAGTGGATCATCCGGGCGGGCTCGCTCGACAACGCCATCGACGCCGGATCGGTCGAAGCGGCTCCGTCCCGGCTCGATCCGAACGTCGGGATCGTGTCGTTCGTGCTCGGCCAGAAGTGGATCTCGAACGGGGTCGGGTTCCAGATCGGCGGCGGCCTGTCGACCGAGATCCCGCTCGGCCTCGGCCCCCAGCCGGCGTGGGTCACCCCGGTGCTCGAGCTGCGCGGGGGGCTCGCCAACCGGCGATGACTTCCGTTTCCCCGTCCGATCGGGCAGACTGTGGTGCCTTGCGCTGGGATGCCTTGCTGGGTGCGGGGAACGGAGGAGGACGATGTCACGCGCAACCTGGACCGGTCGGCGGGGGGCCCCACGCTGGGGGGCCTCACCGTGGGGGACGGCGCTCGCGCTGACCGCGGCGCTCGCGGGCTGCAAGATCGAGAACACGTTCGTCCCCGGCCACCAGACGGACACGTTCTTCCAGGTCGAGGTCGACCAGGTCGACATCCTGTTCGTGGTCGACAACTCGAACTCGATGATCGAGGAGCAGGCCGCCCTCGCCGCCGGGTTCCAGGCGTTCACCGAGAACCTCGAGGACGCGAACAGCGACTTCCACATCGCCGTCGTCACCACCTCCCAGGAGTCGGACGACCCGACGCGCGGGTTCATGATCGGCAGCCCGCCGTTCCTGACGTCCGACGACGACTACGTCAGCAAGTTCCAGGACCGCGTGTCGATCGGGATCAACGGGTCGGACAAGGAGAAGGGGCTCGAGGCCGCGGTCCACGCGCTGTCGCCGGCGCTCCTCGCCAACCAGAACGCCGGGTTCCTCCGGCCGGACGCGAACCTGCTGGTGATCGTGGTCAGCGACGAAGAGGACTGCAGCGACGACGGGTTCCTCGACGGCTACGAGTCGTCGGCCTGCTACCAGATCCGCGACCTGCTCACCCCGGTGCCCACGCTGGTGGCGCGGCTCCAGAAGACGAAGACCAACGGCGAGCGCGTCCAGATCGGCGGGATCGTCGGGCCGTTCGACGGCACCTGCGTCGACGCGTACCCCGGTCGTCGGTACGCCCAGGCCGCGCTGTCCACCGGCGGCCTGCTCGGGCGGATCTGCGACGCCGACATGGCGAACGTGCTGTACGACCTCGGGCTGAACGCGACGGGGATCCTCGATCAGTTCAAGCTGTCGCGCCCGGCGGACATCACGAGCCTGATCGTCACGGTGGACGACGTGGAGGTCCCGTCGGACGCGACGAACGGGTACACCTACATCCCCGAGTACTGGACGATCCAGTTCCACGGCGGGGCGATCCCGGCCCGCGGCGCGACGATCGTGGTCGACTACGACATCTCGCCGTACGTCGACGACGGACCGGTGGCGACCACCCGTCCGCAGTGAGCCGCGCCCGGGCTCCCGGCGACCGCTGCGCCAGGCGGACCGGAGGGCGCGGAGCGAGCGGTCCGAGCCCGGCGAGGACGGAGCGCAGCGACCCTGCAGGGAGGCCGACGGCGCGCAGCGCCGGGGCGCCCCGCTCGGCCGGACCCGGGAGCGCAGGGGCTACCAGTCGTCGTCGTCCTGGGCGGCGTACGACCCGCGGTAGGTGGCCTCGCCCTCGGTGCGCTGGAAGATGAACTGGCAGATCGGCGTGCCCGGGACGAGCTCGAGCGGGTTCGGCCCGAAGTTCGTGAGCTCGAGCACCTGGTGGTTCGCGAGGCCGGGCTGCATGAACCCGGCGGAGATGTGCACCAGCAGCCCGATCCGGGCGAACCGGCTCCGCCCCTCGAGCCACCCGCACAGGTCCGGCGCGAGGCGGATCCGCTCCTGGGTCAGCCCGAGCACCGTCTGCTGCGGCATCAGCAGCAGGGTGCCGCCCTCGGGCAGCGCCAGCTTCTCGCTCGTGTCGCGGTAGTCGGTGGTCGCGTCGGCCCGGACGACCCGGCGGGCCGGCCGGAACACCCGGAACGTGTGACCGAGGCGCAGATCGACCGACGCCGGGCCGACCAGCGCGGGATCGTACGGCTCGATCCGGATCCGCCCGCGCTCGATCTCCCGCTTCAGCGCGTCACCGGCGAGAATGCTCACCCGACCTCCCTCGGTCGGAGCGTACCAGCTCACAGCCCGAGCGCGCGCAGCCGCCCGATTTCGTCGCGGTAGAACTGGAGGTGGTCGAACGCGGGGTTCTCGTCGTCCTGGATCTGGCCGATCTCGTCGGCGTGGTCGGCCCACAGCTCGCCGAGGAACGCGCCGTGGTGCTGGGACGCGGTCGGGACGAGCCCGTCGTTGGCCTTCGGCCAGATCAGCAGGTACGACGCGGCCAACGTCCCGTCGACCACCTCGCCGCCGCGGTCGTCCTGGCACCACGGCTCGAGGACCCCGCACGAGTGGCCGGCCCACGACCCGTACACCGTGTCCGGCGCGTCGGGGGTCACCGCGTCGAGGGCGCGGGCCTCGTCGGTGGTCATCGCGTGGATCGCCTCGGGGAACGCCGGATCGTCCGCGGAGATCCCGAACAGCGTCGCGAAGATCGTCGCCGCGAGGTCGAGCAGCGCCGGATCGATCGTCCCGGACGCCAGCCCGAGGTCGATCAGGTCGGCGACGTCGGTGCCGTCGTGCGGGGTGCCGATCGTGGTGACCGACGCGATCACGTCGCCCCGGTCGAGGCCACCCGGGCTGGCGAGGACCCGCGCGTCGAGCCCGCCGAGCGAGTGGGCGATCAGGTTCACCCGCCGGTGGCCGGTGGCGAGCAGCGCGTCGACCTCGACCGACCACTCCGCGGCGCGATCCGCCGGCGGCGCGAACGGCGACACGCTCGGCGCGACGACCACCGCCCCGTTCGCCGCGAGGTCGCCGGGGACGCCGTAGAAGTAGTCGACCCCGCCGAACGCCGACGCGCCGCCGAGGCCGTGCAGCAGCACCACCGGGTACCGGGTGAACCACCGATCGCAGCCGTCGGCGCAGGTGACGGCGAGGGTGTAGTCGAGCGGGGGCTGGGTCGCGTCGTCGCCGACCGGAGCGACGGTCACCAGCAGCTCGCCGGACACGACCGGCGCCACTGGCACCTCCGCGCCGTCGTCGACCCGGGTCGGCGCCAGGAGCGAGCGCCCACCGGGGTCGACCGCCGACACCACCACCGGGCCGGTCGCGTCGACCGACAGCGTCAGCACCGACCCGGACGCGCCCGCGGTCGGGTGGATCGCGGCGGTGCACGCGGACAGCGCCCCGTCGACCGACGCGTCCTGCGGGACGTACCCACGCTCGACCGCGTCGATCGCGGCGCACGGGGGGACCGTCGTCGCGCCCGGGGACGGCGCCGTCGTCGGGTCGGACCCGGGAGACGCCGTGGAGCCCGTCGCCGCGTCGACCGGTGGCCCGGATGGCGCCGGGATCGCGATCATCGCGCCCGGGGTGCACCCGACCGCCGCCACCGCCGCCAGCACCCGGATCCGTCGGAGCACCGCGACCTCCGGCGCTGAGTATACATGATGTATCTCTGGTGCGGCGCGGGGCTTTGGATGGATGCCGCGGGCGCCCGGTCCCGGGAAAGGATCCGCGCAGCCCACGCCGGGTGCCGTAACGGCGGCACGGGGTGCGCCGCGCATCTTGGCCTCGGGAGCTCCGGCGGACGGCTGGGAGCGCGGCTCCGGGCTGGCCATCGGGGGAAGGAGGAGTGCCGGGGCGACCCTCGGTGGAGGCGGGAGCCGGGCGCTCCGGCGGCATGGACGGCCGGACGCGCTCGACCCGCGGGGGGCCGCCTACTGCTGCCGCGCGACGGTCGCGGCGACGGGGACCATTGGGCACGCTGCGAACGCACGGGCGTCGCGAGGTGGCGTAGCGTCCGCAACCATGCGCCCGGTCCGTCGCGGCGACGGCGACGATCGCGCGCGCTGCGAACCCACGGGCGTCGCGAGGTGGCGTAGCGCCGTCCGCACCGTCCGCACGGGCAGCACCGTGCTGCGGCCTCCCGACGGTCCCGTCATCGCGGTCGCCCCTGTCCCGTCGTCCGTCGGGATCCCGCTCGAGACGAACGTCGACCTCGCCGA
>JBEBJW010000663.1:0-4799 GCA_040079715.1 Myxococcota bacterium
TCGGAGGGCTGGATGGCCGTCGAACGTACGTTGTCGATCGTGAAGCCGGACGCGACCCGGAAGAACCTGGTCGGGAAGATCGTGGCCAAGTTCGAGGAGAACGGCCTGCGGGTCGCCGCGATCCGCAAGATGTGGCTGTCGCAGCGCGAGGCGGAGGGCTTCTACGCCGTCCACGCCGCCCGTCCGTTCTTCGGCGAGCTGTGTTCGTTCATGTCGAGCGGGCCGTGTGTGGTGATCGTGCTCGAAGGCGAGAACGCGATCGCGAAGAACCGCGAGCTGATGGGCGCCACCAACCCGGCGAACGCGGCCGAGGGCACGATCCGCAAGCTGTACGCCGCGAGCGTCGGCGAGAACGCCGTGCACGGCTCGGACGCGCCGGACACCGCGAAGGTCGAGATCGCGTACTTCTTCCGCGAGACCGAGATCTTCTGAACCGGCCCGCGCGGCTGCGGTACAGTGTGGGAGATGGCTCCGACCGCACCCCACCTGTCCCTGTCGTTGTCGCGCGAGCTGTGGAACGAGCTGCTGGCCGCTGCGCTGCCGGTGAAGCTGGCCGGCGAGTCGTTCGACGTGGTCCGGAACGCGCGCCAGCTGGTCCGCCAACTCGGCGTCCGCGACCGGGTCCGCGGGCTGCTCGAGGATCGGGCGCCCCCGGCGGCGTTGGTTCGGGTCAAGGACCGCGCGAAGGCGATGTGGATCAGCCGCAAACCGGGCCTGTACCGTCGGTTGAACGACGTGATGCGGATCGAAGGCGAGTGGCGGGTCGACCTCGACCAGCTCGGCACCGAGCTGAAGTACGCCCGCCAGAAGGTCACCGCCGACGCGTATGTCCGCGGCGTGGCCGAGGGCACGATCTACCTGCTGCGCGAGAACGTGGAGCTGCCGTTCCGGATCGAGCGCCGGGTCGGGGCGTCGGTGGCGTTGGGTGACATCCACTACGACCCCGGTCATCGCGCGGTGATCGGCAGCATCCAGGACCTCGGGGTGTTCGTGGGTGACAACGCCGCGATGCAGCTCGTCGCGCGGCTCGCGGAGTATGCGCTCCAGCAGCAGCTCCCCCGGGTGAACCCGGTCCCGATCCTGCGGCGCGATCAGGTCGAGGAGATGGTGGGGCCGATGGGCGGGCCGCTCCGGATGCAGCTCGGCGTCGAAGACCTCGAGCTCGAGATCACCGAAGACGAGATGACGCTGAAGATCCGGTTCGGGTTCAGCCGGGTCCAGGTCACCGATCGGCAGCTCTCCACCGGGATCGAATAGGTCGCCGCCGCGCAGGTCGTGGATCGGGTACGATGCGGCCGGGTGGGGGTCGAGGACCTCGAGCGATGTGGATCGCAATCTGGGCGGGGTGCGGCGGAGCCGGAGCGCCGGTCGCGGCGGCGGGCATCGATCGGGACGGCGACGGGTACGCGGTCGACCAGGACTGCGCGGACGACGATCCCGAGGTGCGCCCGGGCGTCGTGGACCCGCCGTACGACGGCGTCGATCAGGACTGCTCGGGGCTGGATCTGGTCGACGTCGACCGCGACGGGTTCGCAGGGGCGGAGGTCGGCGGCGACGACTGCGACGACCGGGACCCTGAGATCCACCCCGGTGCTGTGGATGTCCCGAACGACGGGGTCGATCAGGACTGTCTCGGGGGCGACCGCGTCGACGGGGACGGCGACGGGTACGACCAGGACGACTGCGACGACCGGGACCCGCTGGTCCACCCGCAGGCGCAGGACCTCGTGGGAAACGCGGTCGACGACGACTGCGACGGGATCGACGGCGTCGACGGCGACCGAGACGGGGTCGCCAGCGCGGAGAGCGGCGGCTTCGACTGCCGCGACGAGGACCCGATCGCGCACCTCGGCGCCCCCGAGGTCTGGTACGACGGGATCGACCAGGCGTGCGACGTGGGGTGTGACTTCGACGCCGACGGCGACGGACGGGTGCCGGCGTGGACCCCGGAGGCGGATCGGGTGGGGCCCTGCTCGTCCGCCGAGGACGACTGCGACGACCTCGATCCGACCGCGTACGAGATCGTGCTCTCCTACGCGAATCCGACCGGCGGCCAGACCGAGGTGGATCCGGTCGCGCCGATCGAGCTGGACGTGAGGACGTCAGCGCCCGGATCGTCGGCCACGTTGACCGACGGGTCCGGCGCGCTGGTTCCGGTCGATCTCACCGAGGACGGCCGGAGTTGGGTCGCGTTTCCACGGACCTCGTTGGCAGGCGACCACTGGTACCAGTTCACCCTCGGTCACGGCTGCGCGGCGCAGACCGTCTCGTTCACCACCGGCGCGCGACGTCCGCCGCATCCCGACCCGATCGGGGTGTGGAGGTTGCACAACGACCCAGGCACCCTCGTCCTCGACTCGGCGCTGTCCGACCTCCTCGCCGCGCCCGACTTGTCGATCCTGTTCGAGGTCCGCGAGGTTCACGCTGGGCTGGTGGACCTGCGCATCGCGGGCGCAGCGCGCCTCTCCGACGGGACGGTGGTCCAGGACGTCTGCGTACCGACGGTGGATCTCCCCGACGTCTCGTTCGCGGACGACCCGACGCTCCGGTGGACCGCCGTGGCGCCGATCCGGTTCGGCGTGATCGATGGAAGCGCCACGACGACGGGGTCGGCGACGGTCGTGGCCACGCTCGACGCCGAGTTCGCCAGCCGGGTGCGTGCCACGGTGGACACGCGGTCCCTCGAGGTGCTGTTCGACGCCGCCGACTGGGGGGTGGCGGACCTGTGCGCTGGCGCCGCGAGCCTCGGGGAGGCGTGCGTCCCGTGCCCCGACGGTCAGCCGTTCTGCCTCGACACGGAAGTGTGGTGGAGCCTGTCGACGGTCCGGGTGGACACCGTCGTCGTGGAACGGTCGGAGGCCGAGATCGCGCTCGATCCGGGCTGCCCGTAGGCTCAGCCGCGGGCGAACTGGCCCGCGAGCAGCGCGTTGACGTCAGCCGCTCGGTGGATCACGCAGGCGTGCGACGCGTCCGTGAGCTCGAAGTACCGCGCGGTGCCGATCGCGGCCGCGAGCCGCTGGCCGTACACCGGCGGGGCGATCGGGTCCTCGTCGGCCGACACCACCAGCGTCGGGATCGACGCCAACGCGGCGAGCCGGGCGCTCGCGTCGTGGGCGCGGAGCGCGGCCAGCTGGACCGACGCCATCGGCTCTGCGTCCCCGAGATCCCGGCCGAACAGCGGCGCCATCGCCGCCGCCACCGCGTCGCGATCGCCGGCCAGCACCGAGCGGGGCGCGACCAGCTCGAGGAACGCCCGCCGCCGCATCGCCTGCGTCCCGACGCGGCTCCGCAGCCCCGACCACACCACCCGCCACGACGGGATCCCCACGTCCCGGCCGCGGTGGAACGTGCACAGCAGCGACAGCGTCCGCACCCGCGCCGGGGCGTCGAGGGCGAGCTGCTGCGCGATCACCCCGCCGAGCGAGTGGCCGACGACGTGGGCCCGGTCCCACCCGAGCGCGTCCAACACCGCCCGCGCGTCGGACGCCAGCGCCTCGACCGACGTCGCGCGGATCGGGGGGCCGCTCTGCCCGATCCCGCGGTTGTCGTACCACCCGAGCCGGAACCGGTCGCGCAGGCCGTCGATCTGCGGACGCCACGCCTCGCCGATCGCCCCGACCCCCTGGATCAGCAGCACCGGGTCGCCGTCGCCCGCGACCGACGCGTCGTACCACAACCGACGATCGCCGAGGTCCACCGTCGCCATCGACGCCATCTAGCCCGGCGCGTGGGTCGATGCCGCCGTCGCGGGTTACCGAGCGGACTGGCGGGACCGTGTCGTACGAAGTGAAGGTCGAACGGCACACGTTCGGCGGGAGTGACTGGTGGATCCGCTCCCTCCTGGACCGGTGCCAATACGACGACGCGGACGGCGAAGCCGAGCGGCGTGGGATTCCGGCTGCGTCCTGGCCGTACTTCGGTCAGGTGTGGGCGGCCGGGTTGTCGCTGGCCGACACGATGGGCGGGTTCGATCTGCACGGCCGCCGGGTGCTCGAGATCGGCTGCGGGCTCGCCCTCGGCGGGCTGGTGTCGCACCGCCGCGGCGCGGACGTGACCGTCAGCGACCGCCATCCGCTCACCGAAGCGTTCCTCGGCGAGAACCTGCGGCTGAACCAGCTCGGCCCGCTGCCGTACCGCGACCTCGACTGGAGCGCACCGCACCCGACGCTCGGCCGGTTCGACGTGGTGATCGGCAGCGATCTGCTGTACGAGCCCGAGCACGCCCGCGATCTCGCGCGGTTCGCCGACGACCACCTCACCGACGCCGGCGCGATGTTGCTGGTCGACCCGGGCCGCGGCCGGTGCGCGGCCTTCTCGCGGATGATGGCCACGACCGGGTTCTCCGGCTCCGACCACCACCTCGGCGGCTCGCGGACCCGGATCCTGCAGTTCTCCCGCGGGGCGCTCACCGACCGGTGACCACCAGGGCCCGGATCCGCCGGCGCATCCGGTCGATCGACTCGGGGTCGTTGATCAGCGCGTACTGGTTGGCGGCGAGCTCGTACATCTCGCGGGCCCGCGCAGGGTCTCCGGCGTCCGACGCGCGCTTCGCCGCCCACTCGAGCGGCCACGCCATGTCGCGGTGCGCGATCGCGCCGAGGCGGGCGTGCTTGCGCCACGAGGCGAGCAGGCCGTCCCACCCGCTCCAATCCGGCGCCGTCGCTACGCACGCGAGCAGCGCCCCGCTCGCGATCGTCGCCAGCGTGCCGTCGTCCGACTCGATCACCTTCCGCAGCTCGCTCCGCGCCTGGGTCAGCTCGCCACGGGCCAGCCGGGTCAGCCCGATCTGGAGCTCGGCC
>JBEBJW010000664.1:0-4799 GCA_040079715.1 Myxococcota bacterium
TGCCGGGGGTGGTGATCCGGACCACCACCGGCCCGGGTCACGCGACCGCGCTGGCCCGGGAGGCGAAGGAGGCCGGCGCCGCGCAGGTCGTGGCCTGCGGCGGCGACGGGACCGTGTTCGAGGTGGTGAACGGGCTGCTGCCCGGCCCCGGCCCGGTGCTCGGGATCCTCCCGGTCGGGACCGGCAACAGCTTCGTCCGCGACCTCGGTCTCGCCGACGAGCGGGCGGCGGTGGCGGCGATCCGGGCGGGGACGACCCGGCAGATCGACGCGATGCGGATCGTGCACGCCGACGGCGAGTTGTTCTCGGTCAACCTCCTGTCGCTCGGGTTCTCCGCCGACGCCGGCGCGATGACCAACCGGCGGTTCAAGCCGCTCGGGGCGGCCGGGTACGTCGCCGCAGTGCTCGCGTCGCTGGTCCGGCTGCGTCACCACGCGTTCCCGTACGCGATCGACGACGGGCTGTTCGACGCCCGGCCGGGCCTGCTGCTGTCGGTGTGCAACAGCCGGTACACCGGAGGCGCGATGATGATGGCGCCGTTCGCGGACCCGACCGACGGTCAGCTCGACGTGGTGCGGATCGGCTCGATGCGTCGCCGGCGGTTCCTGATGGCGTTCCCGATGATCTTCCAGGGCACCCACCTCGAGCTGCCCGAGGTCCGGAGCACCCGCGGCCGGAGCGTGGCGTTCGCCGACGTGGGGCCCGTGCCGGTGATGATCGACGGCGAGGTCCGCACGCTCGCCCTCCGGTCGGTGGCGGTGGTCCGGCGGGCGCTCGAGGTGAGCGCGTGACCCCGAACTCCCCGCTCGACCGCTCGGGGCTGGCTTCAGAGGCGGTCGCGCTGCCCGCCCCGTGGGATCGTCCGCCGACGGTGGTCGATCGGGTGGTGTCGGCGGGGCTGTGGACCGCCGGGCTCGCGTGGCTCGTCCCGATGATGTCCGCGATGATGGCGTCGAACCTCGTGCTTCGGCCGGATCGCGCCGAGTGGCTGTCGCGGCTGTATTGTCGGGGTCAGGTGGCGATGACCGGCGCCCGGTGGCGGGCCGTCGTCGATCCGGCGGTGAATCCCGCCACCCCGTACCTGTTCGCCTGCAACCACGTGAACCTGCTCGACCACGTCACGATGTACTGCGCCACCCCCCACTTCAAGCAAGGGCTCGAGCTCGAGAGCCACTTCAAGATCCCGGTGTACGGCTGGTTCATGCGCCAGCGCGGCACGATCTCGGTCAAGAGCCGGAAGGGCGGCGGCCAGGCCGACGAGCTGCGGGCGCAGTTCCAACGCGAGCTAGCGCTCGGCCACTCGATCCTCGCGTTCCCCGAAGGCACCCGGACCCGCGACGGCGCCGTCGGTCCGTTCCGGAAGGGCGTGTTCTACATCGCCCGCGACCTCGGGCTCCCGGTGGTGCCGGTCACGGTCACGGGGATGTACCGGGTGCTCCGGGCGGGCAGCCCGTTGATGCGCCCCGGGCGGGAGGTGGTCGTGTACTGCGACCCACCGCACGACCCGTCCGGGATGACCGACGACGAGGTCGGAGCGCTGGCGGATCGGGTCCGCGACGTGCTCGTGCACCGGACGAGCGGAGCGCCCGCGTGACCGACGACGTCGACGGGCGGGTCCGGCGGGGGCAGGAGTCCCGCGAGGCGCGACGGGTCCAGATCAAGGCCACGGCGCTCGCGGTGTTCTCGGACAAGGGGTACCACGAGACCAGCGTGAGCGACCTGGTGGACGCCGCTGGAGTCGCCCGCGGCACGTTCTACCTGTACTTCGACAGCAAGGAGGCGATCTTCCTCGAGCTGCTCGACGATCTGACCGTACACCTGAGGTCGAACATCGTCGGGGTGGACGTCACCCGGGGCGTGGCGTCGATGGGCGACCAGCTCCACGCCGTGGTGGTCCGGATCCTGCGGGCGGTGGTCGACAACCGGCCGCTGACGCGGATCATCTTCCGGGAGGCGGTCGGGCTGCACGCCACGGTCGACGCGCGGCTCCGCGCGTTCGACGACGAGCTCCACGGCTACGTCGCGCGGTCGCTGCAGCTCGGGGCGGCGCTCGGCGTGATCCGGCCGGTGGATCCCCAGGTCGCCGCCGCCGCGGTCGTCGGGTCGGTCCGGGAGATCGTGCATCGGTACGTGGTCCGCGCCGACGCGCCGTTCGATCCGGACGCGGTCGCGCGGGCGCTGCTCGACCACCACCTGCGCGGGCTGCTGGTCGACCGCTGACTTGTCCAACGCACGCGTGACCGCCGGCCCGGCGATCGCGGTACGGTCCCGGGATGAGACCGCAGCCCGTGAACCGCGTCGCGGCCGTGGTCGCGCTCCTCGCCGGCGCGACGATCGGCGGGCTGTTCGTCGGTGCCCACGGGCCGCTCCGGAGCTTCGTCGGCGACATCGTGGTGGTGGTGTTCCTGGTCGCCGGCCTCGCGGCGGTCGGTCTCGGGGGCACCCGGTCGCGCCTCCTCGCCGTGGGCGGGTTCGCGGTCGCGGTCGAGGCGTTCCAGGGGCTCGGGTGGGTGGTCCCCCGCGCGCACTGGGCGCTCGATCTGACGGTGGGGTCGACCGCCGATCCGTGGGATCTCGTGGCGTACGCGCTCGGCCTCGGCGTCGCGGCCGGGCTGGAGCGGCTGTACCGCCGGTGAGCGCGATCCCCGGGGAGCCGATCCCCCGGGAGCGGCGGTCGAGACGCGGATACACCGGTCGACCGGAGGCTCCGTGACCGACCTGTTCCCGCTCCGCGACCTGACGTTCCTGCTCGAGGACGTCCTGCGCCTGGACACGCTCCTCGCCGCGCCGCGGTTCGCTCACCACGACCGGGACACACTCCGAGCGGTGCTGGAGCTCGCGCGGACCGTCGCGGCCGACGTGTTCCTGCCGGTCGCCCACGAGGTGGACGAGGACGAGCCGCGGCTGGTGGACGGGGAGGTGGTGCTGCCCGCGGCGACCCGGGTGGCGGTGGACGCGTTCCGCGACGCGGGGTTCGGGGCCGGGCCGTTCGACCTCGCGGACGGCGGGCTGCAGCTCCCGGCGATGATCACCGAGTCGGTGTTGGCGCTCCTCGCGGCGGCGAGCGCGCCGCTCACGTCGTACGCCGGGCTGACGATGGCCGCGGCGGGCCTGCTGCGCGCCCACGGCTCGCAGGAGCTCCGGGACCGGTGGCTCGCGCCGATGATCGAGGGCCGCGCGTTCGGGACGATGGCCCTGTCCGAGCCGCACGCCGGGTCGTCCCTCGGCGATCTGACCACCGCCGCGACCGCGGACGCCGATGGCACGTTCCGGCTGGTCGGCACCAAGATGTGGATCACCGGGGCGGACCACGACCTGGCGGACAACATCGTCCACTTCGTGCTGGCCCGGATCCGCGGCGCACCCCCGGGGATCCGCGGGATCTCGCTGTTCCTGGTCCCGAAGATCCTGCCGGACGGGACCGCCAACGACGTTCGGGTCGTCGGGGTCAACCACAAGCTCGGGTACCGCGCGGCGGTGAACACGGTGTTCGCGCTCGGCGACCAGGGCGGCGCCGTCGGGTGGCTGGTCGGCGCGCCGCACCAGGGCCTCCGGTGCATGTTCCACATGATGAACGAGGCCCGGATCGCGGTCGGGCTCGGGGCGGCGGCGATGGCGTGGGCCGGGTACCGCCACAGCCTCGGCTACGCGCGCGACCGGGTCCAGGGCCGCGCGATCGCGTCGAAGGACCCGGCGTCGCCGCCGGTGCCGCTGGTGGCGCACGCGGACGTGCGTCGGATGCTGCTGTCACAGAAGGCCCTGGCCGAGGGGGGCCTGGCGCTGGCGCTGTGGTCGGCGCGCCTGGTGGACGATCTGCGCGTGGCGACCGACGCCGGCGACGAGACGTCGGCGCACCGGGGGGCGATGCTGCTGGACCTGGTGACCCCGATCGTCAAGGCGTGGTGCAGCCACCACGGCCTGCGCGCCAACGACGACGCGATCCAGGTGCTCGGGGGGTACGGCTACACCCGCGACTACCCGGTGGAGCGGATCTGGCGTGACAACCGGCTGAACCCGATCCACGAAGGCACGAACGGGATCCAGGCGCTGGACCTGCTCGGCCGCAAGATCGGCAGCGGGCAGGGGGCTGCGGCCGCGCTGCTGTTGGCCAGGCTCCAGGACGGGATCGCCCGCGGTCGGGCCGGGGGTCCGGTCGCGGTCGGGCTCGCGGCCGAGCTCGCCACCGCGGTCGACCGCCTGGCCTCGGTCACCGCCACCCTGTTGACCGGGGCGGGCGCGGATCCGGAGGCGTTCCTCGCGAACGCGACGCCGTACCTCCACCTGACCGGTCACACGCTCGTCGCGTGGCTGTGGCTCGAGCAGGTGCTGGTCGCCGAGGCCGGCGCGCCGTCGGATCCGTTCCTGCGCGGGAAGGTGCAGGCGGCGCGGTACTTCTTCCGGTGGGAGCTGCCGAGCACGGCAGCGTGGGCGTCGGTGCTGGTCCCGCTCGACCGGATCCCGCTCGACACCGATCCCGATTGGCTGTGACGTCGTCGCGCTGGCTGCACCGCCGGCTGGAGGTCCGATGTTCCGCGTCGTGATCCCTTCGTTCCGGAGCGTCGCGCTGGTGGGCGTGGCCGGCGCGATCGCGTCAGTCGGAGCGCTCGTCGCGGTGGCGTTCGCGCACGACATGGTCACCCGCGGCGACCTGGGCAGCGCGTGGGCCGGGTTCGTGTTCTTCGCGGCGGCGCCGCTCGGGTTCGGGCTGGTGGTCGCCGCGCTGTTCGAGGGTCGACCGATCCCACGCGGCGCGATGGTGGTCGGGGCGGGGCTGCTGATGGTCGGGTCGGGCCTGGTGT
>JBEBJW010000665.1:0-4778 GCA_040079715.1 Myxococcota bacterium
CCCTCCTCCGCGTGGCCCTGTGCGGGAACCGCTCGACGTTCGGGGCGGGCGGCGGGGTGGCGGTGGCGCTCGGCGCGGCGACGATCCGGAACTGCACCTGGCGGGTGAACCGCGCGGCCAGCAACGGCGGAGGGCTGCTGATCTCGTCGGCGACGGTCACCCTGACCAACGCCACGTTCGTCGACAACGCGACGGACGGCGTCGGGGCGGCGGCCGTCCACCAGCTCGGCGCCTCGGCCACGACGTCGCGGAACAACCTGTTCGCGGTGAACCCGCCGCTCGCGGTCGGGACGCTGGGCGGCACGCGGGTCGGCGGGTACGACCTGTACTGGTCGAACGGGACCGACGCCACCCCGGAGACGTTGCCGAACGACTGGTTGGACCTCGACCCCGGGCTGACGGTCCCGGACGGGTGCGTCGCTCCGATCCCGGCGGACCCGGGACCCGCGGTCGACGCCGGCGATCCCGCGCTGTCCGACCCGGACGGCACCCGGTCGGACATCGGCGCGACCGGCGGCCCGGACGCGGTGCGCGATCGCGACCTCGACGGCGCGATCGACGGGCCGGACTGCGACGACACCGACCCGGCGGTCTACCCGGGCGCGACCGAGGTGTGCGACGGCGTCGACGACGACTGCGACGGCGCGATCGACGACGCGGATCCGTCGCTCGACCCGAGGGACGCGGTCGACGGGTGGGTCGACGCCGACGGCGACGGGTTCGGCGACGACGCGACCGAGCCGGCCACGGCGTGCGAGCTGCCACGCGGCGCGGTGACGGTCGGCGGGGACTGCGACGACGCCGATCCGACGACCCACCCCGGCGCGGCGCTCCGGTGCGGCGACGACGCCGACTGCGACGGTGCCATCGACCCGTGCGATTCGGACGCCCGCGCCCTGGCGCCGATCGGTCCTGCGGGAGGCCCTCCGGGGATCGGGTGCGGGTGTGACACCGGCCGGGACGCCACGGGTGGTGCCGTCGGCGGGCTCGGCGCGCTGGTGGGCCTCAGCTGGGCTCGACGGGCTCGCCGACGAGGTCGTAGTCGGCGCTCTGGGTGATCCGCACGTCGAGGAACGACCCGATCGCGATGCCCCCCGAGGTGCCCCCCTCGGTGCCGCGCGGGGCGATCGCCGGCGCGTTCGCGACGAACACGGTGCCGTCCACGTCCGGTGCCTGAGTCGCGAGCCGTCCCTGGAGCAGCAGGTCGCTCTCGGCCGACGGACCCTCGATCAGCACGGTCTGCACGGTGCCGACGAGCGCCTTCAGCTTCCGCCGGCTGATCGCCTGTTGGATCTCCATCAGCTCGGCCTGGCGGGCCTGCTTCACCGCGTCGTCGACCTGGCCGGGCAGGGTCGCGGCGGGGGTGCCGTCCTCGGCGAAGTAGGTGAACACGCCGACGTGGTCGAACTGCTGGGCCTCGACGAACGACCGGAGCTCGGCGAAGTCGGCGTCGGTCTCGCCGGGGAACCCGACGATGAACGTCGTGCGGATCGAGATGTCCGGCACCGCCGCGCGGACCCGGTCGAGGATCCGCTCCTGGCCTTCGCGGGTGACCCCCCGCCGCATCGCGCGCAGCACCGCGCCGGACGCGTGCTGGAGCGGCATGTCGAGGTACCGGCAGACCTTGGGGTTGGTCGCGAGCTGCTCGAGCAGGCCCTGCGGCAGGCCGTGCGGGTACGCGTAGTGCAGGCGGATCCACCGAAGGCGGTCGATCTCGGACAGCGCCTGGAGCAGCGGGCCGAGCCCGGCGCCGCCGCCGAGATCCTTGCCGTACGCGGTGCTGTCCTGCGAGATCAGGTTCAGCTCGACCACGCCCTGGTCCACCAGCCCCCGCGCCTCGGTGACGAGCGACGGGATCGTGCGCGACCGCAGCTTGCCCCGCAGGGTCGGGATGATGCAGAACGCGCACCGGTGGTCGCAGCCCTCGGAGATCTTCAGGTACGCCGAGCACGACGACCACGAGTTCACCCGCGGCGCGAGCTCGTCGTGGAGGTACATCGGCACGTCGACGTGGCTCTTCGGCCCACCCTGCGATCGGGCGTCGAGGATCTCGGTGATCCGGTGGTACTCGCCGGTGCCGAGGAAGTGGTCGACCTCCGGCAGCTCGCCCTCGAGCGACGCGCCGTACCGCTGGACCATGCAGCCGGTCACCACGAGCTTCTCGCACTTGCCGGTCTGCTTGTAGCCGGCCATCTCGAGCACGGTGTCGATCGACTCCTCGGTCGCCGGCTGGATGAACGAGCAGGTGTTGACGACGATCACCTCGGCCTCGGCCGGGTCGTCGACCAGCTCGAACGCGTGCGTCAGCAGCTTGCCGACCATCACCTCGCTGTCGACCCGGTTCTTCGGGCACCCGAGGCTGACCAGGTGGACCTTGCGCGCGCCGTTCGCCTGGCCCTGCGCCGGCAATGCCGGCCGCGTCGATGTCGTCGTCTGCACGTCCACTCCCGCCCGTCAGCTGCCCGCGTCGATCACCTGCACCCCGTCCGGGACCTGGAAGGTGAACACGTCCGGCGCGACCGCGCCACCGAGCTCGACCGACCGGAAGTCGATCGTGGTGACGGTGTCGAACAGGTCGACGATCTGGACCACGTCGATCAGCAGCGCGGCGTCGAGCTTCAGCACCAGCTTCTTGAACTGGGCGTCGTCCGCGGTCTTCGGGAGCAGCGACAGCTCGTGGCCGGCCTTCGGGTCGGTCGACACGATCGTCACGTCGAACAGCGTCTTGAGCTGGTGCAGCGACTGGAGCACGGCGTCGGCAGTGGCGGCCTGGGCGTCGAACCCCTTGATCCGGATCACCTGCTTGTCGGCCGGGGTGTAGATCCACATCGTGGACCCGTCGGACACGTACCGGCGACCGTCGGCGAACTCCCACCGCATCTTGCCGGGGCGCTCGAGCACGACCGTGCCGGACTGCTCGTCCTCGCCGTACAGGGCGGACCCGGACTTCTGGACGAACGTGCCGCGGAGCACCGAGACCGTCGCGTACTTCGCCTGGATCCGATCGAGCAGGTCCGACGACGCCGGCGCGGTCGACCCGGTCGACGCCGCGGCCAGGGCCGGCGCGGGCTTGGCGGACCCGACGGAGGGTTCAGCGGCGCCGGACGGGACTCCACCGATCAACCACGCGCAGATCGCCCACATCGCCACCTCGGGTGCTTCGTAACCAGGACCCGGGGCGGGCGAGCGGGCTTCCCCTACTCGAGGACCTCGCGCGGACGGACGCCATCCGCCGGCCCGACCACCCCGCGCGCCTCCATCTGCTCGATGATCCGCGCGGCGCGGTTGTAGCCGATCTTCAGGTGCCGCTGGACCAGCGAGGTGCTCGCCTTGCCGATCTGGCGGACCACCTGGACCGCGTCGTCGTACATCGGATCGAGCTCCTCGTCCTCGAACCCGGCGCCGTCGCCGTCCGCGTCGGCGGTCACCGACTCGATGTACTTCGGCTTGCCCTGGGTCCGGAGGTACTCCATCACCCGGAGCGCCTCCTCGTCCGACACGAACGGGCCGTGGACCCGGCTGATGTCGCCGGCGTTCGGCAGGTACAGCGAGTCGCCGCGCCCGAGCAGCGCCTCCGCCCCGACGGTGTCGAGGATCGTCCGCGAGTCGGTGCCGGACCGGAGCTTGAACGAGATCCGGGTCGGCAGGTTCGATTTGATCAACCCGGTCACCACGTCGACCGACGGCCGCTGGGTCGCGACGATCAGGTGGATCCCGCACGCGCGCGCCATCTGGGTCAGCCGCGCGATCGAGCCCTCGACCTCCTTCTTCGCGACGAGCATCAGGTCGGCGAGCTCGTCGATCACGATCACGATGTACGGCAGCTTCTCGGGGTCGGGCACCGGCTCGGACTCGGGCCACGCCGGCGGCGCGTACCGACGGGCCTTGGCCTCGGTCCAGCTCGCGAGCTCGTGCTCGACCTTCTTGTTGTACCCGTCGATGTTCCGGGTGTCCCACCGGGCGAGCAGCTCGTACCGGCTGTCCATCTCGCGGCAGGCCCACGCGAGCGCCGCCGCGGCCTTCTTCGGCTCGACCACGACCGGGTGGAGCAGGTGCGGGATGTCCTCGTACAGCTTGAACTCGAGCTTCTTCGGGTCGACCAGCAGCAGCCGGAGCTCCTCCGGGGTCTTCCGGAACAGCAGGCTCATCAGCAGGCCGTTGACGCCGACGCTCTTGCCGGACCCGGTGGTCCCGCCGACCAGCAGGTGCGGCATCTTCGCGAGGTCGGTCACCACGGGCGCGCCCTCGACGTCCTTGCCGAGCACGACGGGCAGCGCCATCCCCTTCGCGTTGCGGAACTCCTCCGCCGCGAGCAGCTCGCGCAGGTAGATCGTCATCCGCTTCGACGACGGGATCTCGATCCCGACGACGCCCTTGCCCGGGATCGGCGCGACGATCCGCACGCTGGTGGCGCAGAGGCCCATCGCGAGGTCGTCGGCGAGCGACGCCACCTTCCGGACGGTGATCCCCTTCTCGGGCAGGAACTCGAGGGTGGTGACCACCGGCCCGACGCGGACGTCGGTGACCTCGCCGGTGACCTTGAACGACGCGAGGGTCTCCTCGACCCGGACCGCCATCTGCCGGAGCTCCTCGCTGTCGAACTCGGCGTGCTGCGGCGGGACCGGATCGAGCAGCGACAGCTTCGGCAGCTCGAACGTGCCGAACGCCTTGCCGACCGCGCCGCCGTCGTCCTTGACCTTCCGGTCGAGGAACGCGGCCCGGCGGACCTGCGCGCCGCTCGCCCCGTTCGGCGACGGGACGGGCGCCGGGCTCGGAGA
>JBEBJW010000666.1:0-4776 GCA_040079715.1 Myxococcota bacterium
GGCTGGGCGCGGGGCGAGGCCCCACGGGCTCCTACCCGTACAGCTCCCACAGCGGCCCGGTGGCGATCCGGGTCGTGCCCTCCTCGCCGAAGTCGTCGAGGACCTCGCCCGCCGCGTACCCGAGGGTGTTGAACAGGTTCGACAGCTGTCGGTTGTCGGCCCCCGCGTAGGCCCCCGGGTACACGACCGTGCGCCCGTCCGTCCGGAGCCCGAGCGCGCCGCCGCCGACCAGCAGGCACGGCCACTCCGACGCCGTGCTGTGGTGCTGCTCGCCGTTGTCCGGCAGGAACAGGATCGCCGTGTGGTCGAGCATCGTTCCGTCGCCCTCCGGGACCGCGTCCAGCGACCGGGCGAGGTCGGCGACCAGCTGGACGTGGGCCGCGGTGACGGCGTGGATCCCGTCCACGTAGTCGCCGGTGCCGCCCGGGTCGCCGCCCGTCGCGTGGTGCAGGTCGTGCCGCCCGAGGCCCCCCGGGATCCCAGGATAATCTCGGAGCACCCGGGCGTAGTCCATGTACCCGAAGTGCGCGCCCGTCCCCGACGTGATCACCGCCACGTTGGTCAGCCCGCCGAGCAGCGCCCCCGCCACGTTCTGGAACTGAGCCTCCAGCGTGTCGAGGTGGTCGCCGGTCGCGTACAGCGGGTTCGTCGCGGGGTCCTCCGGTGCGGGGAACGCGGTCGACGGGTCGCCCGGGTCGATCGCGGCGGCGATCGCCGACAGATCGTCCTGGCGCTGGCGGATGACGTGCAGGCTGTCGAGGTACGCCTCGAGCTTCGCCCGCTCCCGCCCGTTGCCCGGGAACGACGCGAGCGTCGCTTCAACGTCCTGGATCGCGAAGTCGAGCTGGAGACTCCGCCGCCCGAACGCGCGCTCGCCGCTGCTGCCCGGGAGGAACCCGAACAGGTTGCCGTACGCCAGCAGCGGATCGAGCGTCACCGGCGCCGACCGCCCCGCCGCGAACGCGCAGGTGTAGTTCGCGAGGATGTCGCCGTTGTCACCCACCCCGACCCGCACCGCGTCGAACGGGGTCACGTCCCGGACCGCCGGGCGCTCCGCGAGCCACGCGTCGATCGTCTGGCCCGCCGGCTGCGACGAGGTCGACCGCGACGACGACAGCGCCCCGAAGTGAGCCGAGTGCCCGCCGCCCGCGATCCACGACGACAGGCCCAGCACCACCGCCGACTTCGCGGTGAGATCCACCGAGCTGCCGTCGGACCGGAGCGCGCCCAGCGCCTTCGCCGTCCCGAGGTCCCCCGCCGTCACCTCGAGCGGCGCGGTGTGGCCGTACAGGTCGTAGCTCCACCGTCGCCCGTCGATCGGACCGCTCGCCTGGTCCTGGATCGCGGCCCGGGCCTCGTCCGACAGGAACGCCACCGGCTCGATCGCGTTGCCCTCGAGCACGAACACGAACCTCCGGGGTACCGCCACCTGCGCCCCGGCCGACCGGACGAACGGGCGGAGCGCGGCGGTCGCGGCGCCGAGGCCGAGCCCGGACAGGACCCCGCGGCGGGTGATGCGCATCTCAGTTCTCCTCGGTGACGTGGCGATACACCTGAGCGTCGTGGGTGGCCAGCACCTCGAGCATGGCGAGGAACGAGCCGTCCGCGTCGTACGCCTGCTCCATCGCCGACAGCACGCACGCGTCGTCGAGCGTCTCGTCCCGGCCGGCGAAGAACCGGAACGTCTGCCGCACGAAGCACCGCTTGACGTACGGTGCTTCGGCCAGCGCCTCGGTGAACGCGATCGCCGAGTCGTAGTCGCCGTTCAGGGCCGGGTCCGGCGCGTTCTCCACCGTGGTCGAGCCGTCCGGCGCGTGCCCGTGGTCGTCCGCCCGGAGGAACCCGGCGTGGTTGTAGATCTCGAACGGCCGTCCGAGGCTGTTCATCGACTGGTGGCACACCATGCACTCGGCGTGGCCCTCGATGCTCTCGTCGACCCGCTCGCGCGCGGTCTTGGTCCCGTCGCTCGGGGCGAGCAGCGCCGGCACCGTCACGAACTCGAGCGGCGGCACCGTCTCGCACAGCAGGTGCTCGCGGATCCAGTGCCCGCGCGCGACCAGGCTCGGGCCGTCCTCGAACGCGTCGCCGTGGGTCGCGAGCCACGCCGGGTGGGTCAGCAGCCCGGCGCGCTCGTCGTCCGGCAGGGTCACCCACCGGTCGGCGGTGCTGGCGTTGCCCACGTCGGCCTCGTAGCCGTACGGGCGGTTCGTGTACATCGTGCTCGCCTCGATCGACGACCCCGCGTCGCGGGTGGTGGACGCGAGGAAGAACCGACGGGTGGTGAGCAGCTCCCGCAGCACGTCGTGGTCCTCGACCACGATCCGGGCGATCGTGTCCTCGAACTGCTGGAGCATCGTCGACTCGTGGCCGTAGTACCCGTCCTGGAGGTTGCCGTACGAGTACTCGACCGCGTACGCGTCGGGGTCGCCGTCGTATTCGCTCGTCGCCTCCGGGCGGTCCTTGAACACCGTCGGGAACGACTCGACCTGGAAGAACTCGAGGAAGAACCGGTCGAGCCGGCTCGCCATCCACTCCGCCGCCCGGCCCTCGAGCCGCCGCTCGTCGCCCCAGTCGAGGTAGGTGTCGACCCGCGCCGGGTCCGCCCCGGCGGCGTACTGGCGCAGCAGGGCCGCGGCGACGGCCGGGTCGCGGATCGTGCCGTCGGCGGCCGCCGCCTGGAGATCCGGCATCGCGCCCTCGATCGGCTCGGTGTAGCTGTCGTACGGGCCGAGCGCCCACCGGAACACGCCCTGGCTGCCGAGGGCCCGGTCGCTGATCAGGTCGCTGACGAGCCGGGCCTGCTCCCAGTCGGTCAGGCGGGTCCGCCCGTCCGCGTCGACCCCGTCGCCGAGCGCGGTCGCGAACAGGGCGCCGGTGGTGAGCCACGCGGCCGAGGTGACGGTGAGCAGCGACTCCTCGCGGGTCCACCCCTCGCTCGCCTCGCGCGACAGCGCATCCTCGGTGAACGCCCGCAACCGATCGAGCTCCGCCGCGGTCGGGGGCCGGTAGTACGCGCCGCCCTCCAAGAACGCCGACAGGTAGGTGTCGACGCAGCCCGCGTCCGGGTGGTCGTCCTCGAACATGCACCGGAGGCTGGCATCGGCCTGGGGTTGGTATTGGCGACCGTAGTCGTCGGCGTACTGGGCGGTCCACGGGCCGCCCGCGAACGCCACCACGTTCAGGTACAGGTCGAGGGTGGCGGAGTCCATCCCGACGTCGTCCTGGTACGTGCTGAACCTGCGCTGAGCGGGCGCCCCCAGCGGGTTCGACGCGGCCGGAGAGGTGAACGACTGGCCGATCGTGCTGCGCCACTGGATGTCGTCGAGGCGACGGATCCGCGCCTGCGAGCTGCTCGGCGACCCGTCGCAGACGAACAGGCTGTCCTGGTCGAGCTCGTTCGGGTCGTACGCGCCCTCCGGCGGCGGGACGGGGACGCAGCTGGCACCCGCGTCGATCCACGCGCCGATCGTGTCGAGCGAGGCCTGGTCGAGCGCGCCGACCGGTGGCATCGCGACGCCGGACCCCCCGAGGGCGAGGTGGGTGCCCTGCAGCTTGTGCCACAGGTAGCTGGCGTCGCGGTCCCCGGGCGCCACCAGCAGCGCGCCGGGCAGCTCGCGGCTCGCCGCCCCCGCCGTCGCGCCGAGCGACCGGAGGTCGAGCGCGCCCAGTGACGATTCGCCGTGGCAGGTGGTGCAGTTCGCGTCCACCACGTCCTGGGCCGCCCGGCAGGCGCTGTCGTCGACCGGCTCGGTCCCGGGGTCGGTGGTCGCAGGGTCGCACGCCGCGCCGCCCGCGATCCACGCCCGGATCGCGTCCCGGTCGGTGCCCGCCAGCGCGGCCGCGCCCGGGGGCGGCATCGCGTCGCCCGAGCCCCCGACGTCCCCGTGGGTGCCAGCGAGCTTGTGCCACAGGTAGCTGTCGTCCGGGGACCCCGCGGTGACCAGGTCCAGCGGCGCCTGGCTGCTCGGCCGACCGACGAGGTCCGTGGGATCGCCGAGGTCGAGCCCGCCGGCCGGGACCGCACCGGAATGGCAGGTGGTGCACGACCGGTCGAACGCCTGGCGGACCGGGTCGCACGCCCCCGCCTCGGGCGCCGTCGGGTCGGGGTCGGGGTCGCGGTCGCACGCCGACCAGACGAAGACCAGGACTGGCACCATCCTCATTCGGCGCTCCGCGAGACGGGCGATACTACACCACCGGTCCGGTCGTCGGCGCGGTCGGATCCGGGCGCCCCGGCCTGCGGCCGTCGGTCTCCCTCCGGACTCGCTCCGCTCGGCCCTCGCTGCGCTCGGACGCCTCCCGCGCTCCGCGCGTCGGCCCCTCCGGTCCCCCTGGCGCGGGCCGGCGACGGGCACCCGACCCTGTCGAGGAGCGCATCGGCCGGGCTTCCGGTCAGCTCCGCGCGGACGGCGCCGGGCTCACCCCCGCCTCGAGGATCGCCCAGCCGGCGAGGCCGACCAGCGCGAGCCCCGCGGCCGTGCACAGCATCCATCCGTCGCTGGTGGCATCGGCGAGCGCTCCTGCCACCGGAACCAGGACCAACCGCGCCAGATCCCACAGCGCCGTGAACAGCGACAGGGCCGTGCCCCGGAGGTCGGGCGGGGTCCGGCTGATGGCCTGTCCGGTCAACACCGGGAAGCAGTACCCGTGCCCGATGCCAGCCAGTGCGCCACACGTCGCCAATGACACGTCGGTCGTGCCGACCGCTGCCGCCACGGTGGCTGCGACGTACGACAACAGGGCGGGGGGCACCATCCGGGACGGACCCACCCGGTC
>JBEBJW010000667.1:0-4773 GCA_040079715.1 Myxococcota bacterium
GCCGACCGGAGGCGACCCGTCGCAGCTCGCGTGGCAAGGCGACACGCTGGTGGTCGATCTGGGCGACGGGCGGGTCCAGCCGTGGAGCGCCGGACGGGGGGCGCCGCTCGGGGACCCGTACCCGGTGTCGACCGAGGCGGTCGCGCGGTTCGTGCTGGCCCCGAACGGCCGGTCGCTCGCGGTGACCGGGCGCCGCGCCCGGGTGCTGAACACCGAGGACGGCGCCGTCGTGGCCGAGCTCGACGCGCAGTGGGGCGGGGTGGTGACCGCCGCGTGGACCCCGGACGGCCTGCACCTCGCGACCGCCGGCGGCGACGGGACGGTCGTCCTGTGGGAGACGACCGCCTGGCGGGTCGGGTCGCTGATCGAGGGCGCCCACGGCCGCCAGCTCGCGTTCTCGGCCGACGGGGAGCGCCTGCTGTCCGCGTCGTGGGACGGCGGGGTGGTCGCGTCGCGGCGGGACGGCGTGGTGGTCGAGCGGCTGGCGTTCGACGGGCTCCTCGCGAGCGCCGCGTGGTCCCAGGCCGGGATCGCGATGGTCGACAGCGCCGGGAACCTGTCGGTCTGGCGGTGACCGGCGCGAGACCCCGCCGCGCGGGGGTTCCGGTACGCTGAGATCGAGGTGCGGGATGCGCACGGTGTCCGCCCACGCGAACGACCCCGAGACCGGGTCCGCGATCGCCGACCTGATGGCCGAGGCCGAGCGCGGGCTGAACGGGGCGATCCCGATCGCCGGGCTGCTGTTCGCCGGGATCGACGTCGACCACCCGCGGGTGCTGGCCGCGATCGCGGATCGGTGGCCCGACCTCGCGCTGATCGGGTGCACCACCGACGGCGAGATCAGCTCGACCCTCGCGTTCCAGGAGGACTCGCTCGCCCTGTTCCTGTTCGTCGGCGGCGGCCTGATCGCGAGGGTCGGCGTGGGGACGGGCCTCGCGCGCGATCCGGCCGCTGCGGCGCGGCAGGCGGCGGCCGAGGCCGGGTATCCGGGGGTCCCGCGGCTGTGCGTCGCGCTCCCGGAGAGCCTCCAGGTCGACGGGGTCCCGGTCGTCGCCGCGGTGAACGCCGCGCTCCCCGCCGGGACGGTGGTGGTCGGCGGGACCGCCGGCGACCGGTGGCAGTTCCGCGCGACCCGTCAGTTCTGCGGGCGCCGGGTGGTCGAAGACAGCGTGCCGCTGCTGCTCCTCGGCGGCGCGTTCGAGGTCGGGGTCGGAATCGCCAGCGGGTGGACGCCGCTCGGGCGGATCGGACGGGTCACCGCCGGCGAGGGGCCGCTGGTCCGGGAGATCGATCACGCGCCCGCGGTCGAGTTCTACCGGCAGTACCTCGGCCACCACGTCGAGCCGAACCCGGAGTACCCGATCCTGATCCTCGAGGAGGACGACGGGCCGGGCTACCTCCGCGCCCCGTTCCGGTACGACGCCGACACGGGCGCGATCGTGTTCGCGGCGGACGTGCCGGCCGGGGCCGGGCTGCAGGTCACCGCCGCGCCGAGCCAGGGGATCCTCGACGCGTGCGCGGTGTCGGTCGAGCGCGCGCTCGCCGGGAGCGACCTGCCGGTGGTGGGCGCGTTCGCGGTGTCGTGCGCCGCCCGCAAGCAGATCCTCGGGACCCGGACCGCGAACGAGTGCCGGATCCTGCGGGACGCGATCGGCCCGGACGTGCCGGTGATCGGGTTCTACGCGTACGGCGAGATCGCCCCCCTCGGGGCCGCGCGGACCGCCCGGTTCCACAACGAGACCTTCGTGACGGTGGTGTTCCGCAGCGTGCCGGATGCCTGACCCGTCGGATCGAGAGGGCGTGGGCGCCGACGCCGAGGCCGACGCCGAGGAGCTCCAGCGCGAGCTCCGGATCCTGCGCAACCAGCTCCGGCGGAGCGAGGACAGCCGGAGGCGGCTCGAGGCGTGGCGCGACAAGAACGCGACGTTCCACCTGAAGGTGATCGCCGAGCTCGAGGCGTCGTCGGCCCGCCTGCGCGAGTCGGAGGCCCGGGCCCGGGAGGCGAGCCGGGCGAAGTCCGAGTTCCTCGCGAACATCTCCCACGAGATCCGCACGCCGATGAACGGGGTGTCCGGGCTGACCGAGCTCCTGCTCGGGACGGCCCTGGATCCGCGCCAGCGCCAGCTCGCCGAGCTGGTCGCCCAGAGCGCCCGCCAGCTCCTCGGCCTGATCGACGACGTGCTCGACTTCTCGAAGATCGAGGCCGGTCGGGTCGAGCTCGAGTCGATCCCGTTCGACCTGCGGGCGGTGGTCGAAGACGCGGTGTGGATCGCCGCCGAGGCCGCCCACCGGAAGGGCCTGGTGGTGGTGTGCGACCTCGACGAGATGCCGATCGTCCTCGGCGACCCGCTGCGGCTGCGGCAGGTGGTCACGAACCTCGTCGGCAACGCGGTCAAGTTCACCGCGACCGGCGAGGTCCGGGTCCGGGTCCGCGCGACCCGGGTCGAGCGCGAGGGGCTCGGCGAGCGGGTCGCGGTCCGCGGCGAGGTCGTCGACACCGGCGTCGGGATCCCGGCGGCGCTGCAGGAGCACCTGTTCCAGCCGTTCACCCAGGCCGACGGCTCGACCACCCGGACGTTCGGCGGCACCGGGCTCGGGCTCGCGATCGTCCGTCGGACGGTCCAGCTGATGGGGGGCGCGACCGGGATGACCAGCGCGCCGGGGGAGGGGTCGACGTTCTGGTTCGAGGTCGAGCTGCCGCGGGTCGGCGCGCCGGGTGTCCCGCTCGACCGCCTGGGGCAGGCGCTCCCGCTCGACCGCAACCCGGTCCCGATGCAGACCGAGCGCGTACCCACGTTCCCGGGCTGTACGATCGGGCTCGTGATGCCCCACGACGGCCACGCCGACGCGATCGCGCGGATGGTGGCCGCGCTCGGGGCCGAGCTCGTCCGTGGGTCGACCGTCGCTGACGTGTCCCACGCCGATCTGGTGCTGGTCGACCACACCCTCGTCCCGACCGTCCCGTGCGCCGCCCGGACCCTGGCGCTCGCACCGCTCGGGGCCGCGCCGGACCTGCTGGCGGTGCCGGTCGTCGCGATGCCGGTCCGGCTCCGGGACCTCGCGGCCGCGATCGGCCGGACCGAGGCGACCCCGCCGCCCGGGGGCCCGCTCCAGGCGGGGGACCCGGCGGCGCGGCTCGACGGGGTCGAGGTCCTGGTCGCCGAGGACAACGCGGTGAACCGCGAGGTGGTCCGCGGGATGCTCGGCGCGCTCGGGGCGCGGGTGACGGTGGTGACCGACGGGGTCGACGCGGTCGCGCACGCGCTGAGCTCCCGGGTCGACGTGGTGCTGATGGACTGCCAGATGCCGCGGATGGACGGGTACGAGGCGACCCGGCGGATCCGCGAGCAGGAGGTCGGCCAGCGGGTCCCGATCGTCGCGCTCACCGCGTCGGCCCTGTCGCACGACCGCGACCGGTCGATCGCCGCGGGGATGGACGATCACCTGTCGAAGCCGTTCACGCTCGCCGAGCTGCGGTCGATGGTCCACCGGTGGGCCACCTCGACCCGCCCGACGGCTGCCGAGCTCGACCACCAGCGGATCCGTGAGCTGCTCGACCTCGACCCGACCGGCGGGTTCGTCGATCGGCTGGCCGCGGTCGCCGACACCGACACCCAGGCCCTGACCGCCCGGCTGGTGGGCGGCGCGACGACCGGGGATCCGGCCGAGGTCGGGGCGGCGGCGCACGCGCTCCGGTCGCTCGCCGGGCAGCTCGGCGCGACCGTGCTCGTCACCCGGCTGCGCGCGATCGAGGGCGACGCGTCGAACGGCCGGGTCCCGACCGCGGACGAGCTCGAGGCGCTGGGCGGCTGCATCGGCGCGTTCCGGACCAGCGTGGCCCGCCTCCGCCGCCCGACCGAGGGGGTCGCCGATGGTCGATGACCGGGGCGCGACCCGCCGCCCGATCCGGGTGCTGGTGGTCGATGATCAGCCGTCGATGCGGCTGCTGATGCGGACCCTGCTCGAGCGGGACGGGTGCGTGGTCGAGGAGTCGTCCGACGGGCTCGACGCGCTCGGGCGGCTGACCCCGGCCCTCGACGTCGTCGTGATGGACGTGATGATGCCTGGGCTCGACGGGATCAGCACCGTGCGCCGGCTGCGCGAGCTCGACCGGACCTTGCCGGTGGTCCTGGTGACCGCCCTCGCCGACCGTGAGGCGCGGGTCGCCGGGAAGGCCGCCGGCGCGGACGACTTCCTGACCAAGCCGATCGACGCGGCCGAGCTGTGCGCGCGGGTCCGGGTGCTCGGGCAGACCAAGGCGCTGACCGACCGGGTCGCGAGCGAGCGGACCCGGCTCGCCGAGCTCGAGGTCGCCCAGGACGCGGTGGCGCGGCTCGAGCGCCTCGCGACCCTCGGGACCCTCGCGGCGGGCGTCGGCCACGAGCTGAAGAACCTCGCGATGGTGGTCCAGGGCGTCGGGCTCGAACTGTCGGAGGGGGACCCGGCCGAGGACGCGCCGTCGATGCTCGAGCGGGTCGGGCGCCACCTCGCGTCGCTCGGGCAGCACCTGATGCGGCTCGGCAACGATCGGATCGGGGACGTCGAGCCGGTCGACGTCGGGCTGGTGGTCCGCCAGGTCCACGAGCTGCTGACCCGCGCCGGACGCCTGTCCGGGACCACCGCGGTCGTCGAGATCGATCCGACCTGCGGCCCGGCCCACGCGAACGCGCTCGAGCTCGAGCAGGTGCTGATCAACCTGCTGGGCAACGCGATCGACGCCGTCGACGGGCGGGAGCTCCGCCGGATCGGGGTCGGGGTCGAGCCGGCGGAGCT
>JBEBJW010000668.1:0-4772 GCA_040079715.1 Myxococcota bacterium
GCACGCCGGGTGCAGCGGCGCGCACCCGTCGCACGTCGTCCCGGTCGGTCGGGCGACCGGTCCCGGCGCCGGTCACCACCAGCACGTCGGCCAGTCCGCGCTCTGCGGTGTCGCGGGCGGCGTCCTCGAGGGACCACGCCCCGAGGGGCACCGCGTGCTTCACCAGCACGTCGGCCACGATCCGGAGGTCCACCCCGAGCCGGTTCCGCTCGAGCAGGGTCGCCCGCGCGTCGCCCTCGATCACCCCCTGATCGGTGACCATCGCCCCGACGTGCACGTTGATCCGAACGAACGTGGCGCCCACCGCGGCGGCGATCCCCACCGCGGCGAGGGCGTCGTTCCGGAGCACGTTGATCCCGAGCTCCACCGTCGGCGGCAGCGCCGATCGCACCTCGGCGGCGATCCGGGTCAGGGCCGCCACCGTCGCCGGCCCGACGGTCGTCCGGTCGAACGGGGCGTCGCCGAAGTTCTCGACGATCACCGCGTCGGCTCCGCCGTCGGCCAGCGCGCGAGCGTCGTCCACCGCCCGCCGGAGGACGGCGTCGAGGCCGGGGGACCGCCGGGGGGCGCCCGGCAGGGGCTGGAGGTGCACCACGCCGATCAGGGTCGGCCGCGCTGCGGCTGGTCCGGCTCGAGCTGGCCCCACGGGTCCGTCCGCTCGACCGGTGTTCTCCGGGGGCTTCGCCATCACCGGAGCCCGAACACGGTGATCACCACGTACACCGGGGACAAGAACAGCGCGGCCCACCCGCAGTAGGCGAAGAAGCTCGGCATCGGGTACCCGCCGCGGACCGCGATCGCCTTGACCATGAAGTTCGGACCGTTCCCGATGTACGAGTTCGCCCCCATGAACACCGCTCCGAGGGAGATCGCGCGCAGGATCGCGGCCGACTCCGGGTGGGTGGTCAGCGAGCCGAGATCCGCCGCCGACGGGCAGACCTCGGGGAAGCTCCCGCATGCCATCGCGGCGAACGTGACGTAGGTCGGCGCGTTGTCGAGGAACGACGACAGCAACCCCGAGGCCCAGAAGTACTGCCACGGGTGGGTCAACCCGAGCGCCCCGCCGTGGGTCTCGAGCAGCGCGGTCGCAGGGATCATCGTGACGAAGATACCGACGAACAACGCCGCCACCTCGAGGATCGGCTCCCACGAGAACGCGTTCGCGACCCTCGCCCGGTTCGGGGTGGTGGCGAGGGAGATCGCCGCCAACGCGATCAGCGCGATCTCGCGGGCGTGGTACTGCCTGAAGTCCGGGACGTCGGCGTCCGGGGTCAGGGCGAGGATCGCGACGATCACCAGCCCGAGCAGCGCGAAGTTCCCCCGCCCGATCACCGAGAGCGGCTCGATCCGCCGGAGGTCGAGCTGGATCCGCTCCGGCGACTCGTACCGGTACAGGTACGTGTCGAGCGCGAAGAACGTCGCGAGCAGCATCCCCACCGCCACCAGCCAGTCGACCCACAGGTTCGCCACGGTCCAGCCGAACGGCACCCCCCGCAGGTACCCGAGGAACAGCGGCGGATCGCCGATCGGGGTCAACGCGCCCCCGACGTTCGACACCACGAAGATGAAGAACAGCGGCACGTGCCAGGTGTTGTTCCGCTCGGAGTTCGTGCGGAGCAGCGGTCGGATCAGGAGCATCGAGGCGCCGGTCGTGCCCACCACGTTGGCCAGCACGGCACCCACCGCGAGGAACGTGGTGTTCACCCACGGGCGGGCCGGTAGATCGCCCTCGATGTGGATCCCGCCCGAGATCACGAACAACGAGCCCAACAACACGATGAACGCGCCGTACTCGAGCAGGGCGTGCTCGAGCGCGTGGAGCGGTCCCGCGTCGCCGGAGGAGACCGTCAGCCAGCCGAGCAGGGCGAGCACGGGGGCTGCCCACCCGACCGCGACCAGCAGCTGGTTCCGGAGGGAGTGCCAGAACCCTTCCGCCAGCTGGGGGAGGAGCGCGATCGACAGCAGCAACCCACCGAACGGGGCGACGCTCCACAGCGGTAGCACGTCTCCGAGCCGGTCCACCTGCACCTCGCTTCGCCTCCGGGTTGGAGGCGGCCGGTGCGATGTATCCCGGCCCCGCGGGGTGCTGGAGCGTTCGCCCGTCGCTCACCGGTGGTGTCGGTGCCGCACCCACGCCATCTCGAGCCGCTCAGTCGGCGATCGACAGCAGCACCAGCGTCCGGAGCTGGTAGGCGCCGTCCGGCAGCGGCGCCTCGTCGACCGTCAGGCCAGCGGCGCCGGCGAACATCGCGCTGGTGCCCGCGACCCCGATCAGCCAGGTGGGGAGCGGCGTGGGCGGTGCATCCTCCGGCAGGGCCTTCTGGACGTACAGGCCGTACACGTCGAGGTCCAGCATCCCGCGCTCCAACATCGCGGGATCGAGGCGGTGATCGTACGCGCCGATCCCGAGGTACATCGACCGGGAGGGCCACGGGGGGCACGGCCCGTCGGGGACGCCGTCGTCGAGATCGGCCCGCCACCAGCCGTAGGCCGGGACCGCGCCTCCGGTGTCGGCGAGGGTGTCGACCGTGGTGTCCGGCGGCTCGGCGACGGCGGACAACACGGGGACCGCGTGCGAACACAGCAGCTCGCCGGTCGCCCCGTACAGGCCCACGTCGAGCGTGGTGACGCCCGGCTCGACCGTCCACTCGCCGGCGGCAGCGGACACCCGCCCGCCGACGCTGTAGTACACGGCGGCCGGCTGGAGCCCACCGGTGTCGGCCGAGGTCGCCGTGGTCGACGACGAGGGCAGGCTCGAGGTGTCGTCCTGCGAGGTGCCGGTGGAGTCGCTGGCGCTCGGGCGGCCGGCGTCGTACTCGGAGCAGGCCCCGGCCGCCATCGCCACGAACAGGAACCGTACCGCGGTCATGTGCCTCCCGTAACGCGGGGATCGCGTCCGGTCCCCGACCCCGTACAGCTCGGGTATGCAGGTGGCGTGCCAGCGCGTGCGGACCGAGGTTCGACCCGGATCCGCACGGACGAGGTCGACGGCGGAGCGCCGCGATCGGGGCGCCGGTGTCGCGCTGGAGCATGCTCCCGCTGGAGCACCGACCCGGTAGTCTCCCGTCGCCCGCTGGGCGGTCTCGTCCGAGGATCGGGCCGGGCCTCGGTTTCGTACGCTGGGTACGCGCCCTCGGCCCGTCGCGCATGCCTGCGGCATGCCCTCCCGACCCGCGAACGAGCCTGCCTCAGCGGGTGCTCTAGAGCGGGAACGACTGCGTCGGGACCCACAGGAACGGCTGGATCCCGTCCCAGTCCCCGGTCGGCAGCTCGGCGCCGAGGTCGAGCGCCTCGGGGTACGCGTTGCCGTGGACCTCCCACCCGTTCCCGTAGTCGGCGTACCCGATCGTGGTCTGGTCCGGCCACGGCACGTCCTTGCCCTCGGCGGGGGACCCGAGCGCCAGGCGGTGGAGGCTCACGAACAGCGGATCGTCCGCCAGGGCCGGGTCGTCGCAGTCGGTCTCGATCACCGTCGGGGTGATCGACCAGGCGAGGGCGCAGCCCGGCTCGGCGTCGCACGCGATCGGATCGCCGTCGAGCTCGGCCACCACGGCGCAGGCGTAGGTCTTCTCGCTGTAGTTGTCGATCCACTTCGGACCGTACAGCTGCCACGACTGGAACCCGTGGACCGCGTCGTCGGCGGCGGGCTCGAGCCAGATCGGATCGAACGCCCAGGTCGGGGTGGTGTCGCGACTGCACGCGACCGACAACAACACCAGGGGAAGCGTCTTCATGACCGGGCGTTCTACACCAACCGCCGCCGGTTCACAACTCGTTCGCCAGCACCGTCGCGGGGCCCCACGCGCCGAGCTGGACCTCGTAGTACCCGCGCGCCACGCCCGTCGGGTCTCCGGTGGTGCCGGACGGGTGGACGACCGCCGCCTCGATCGGCTCGAGGTTGCCGGTGCCGCCGACCACGACCTCGAAGTTCCCGTCGACCGCGTACCCGATGCCGTACCCGTCGTTGGTGAACCCGTCGCTGCCGGCGAGCACCCGACCGAACAGGTTCGAGAACGCCACGCCGCCGAGCACGAACGGCTCGAGCGCCGCCCACTCGGAGTCCGACAGGGCGTCGCGGAGCTGGGCCTCGGTCTCCTCGTCCAGCGGCCCGAGCCCGATCCCCCAGGTCCACTTCGACACCTGGCCGGCCGCGTCGCCGCCGAACTCCTGCGGCAGCCCGTAGAACCGGCAGTTGTCGCGGATCGTCGACCCGGCGGGGACGTCGAACCCGGTCCACGCCCCGTGGGTGGCGACCCACGGCGCGATCGGCAGGCCGTCGTCGATCTCGAGCGTGACGGTGCAGCTGTTCGAGTCGTCCGGGATCCCGTACCCGACCGAGCTGTCGATCACCGTGACCGTCAGCGAGATCGGCGACAGGCCCTCGCCGGGCTGGGCGAACCGCACGTGCTCGGCGTGGTCGGGGTCGTACGCGAACCGGGCGGACACCCGGAACCAGGCGGCGTCGAGGTAGGTGCCGTCGGGTGCCGTGTCCTCGACCGGCGGGTCGGTGTCGGTGTCGGTGTCGGTGTCGCCGTCGAGCGGATCGATCGTGTCCGTCGGGTCGTCGCCGCCCCGGCACCCGCCGACCCCGACCAGCACGCCGACGGTCACGAACGCAGCCCGTGCCGAGATCCCCATCACCCCTCCACCCGTTGATGCCCGGCCGGTCAGCCGAACGTCGCGAACAGTCCGACCGCGACCGCGAACACCAGCACGAAGATCGCCATCACCACGAGGAGCGCGCCGATCCAGTACGGCCACGCGACCAACGG
>JBEBJW010000669.1:0-4755 GCA_040079715.1 Myxococcota bacterium
AGCCGATCGAGCCCGGGTCGTACGAGCTCGTGTCGGTCCCGTCCGAGCTGCGGCTGGTCGAGGTCGAGGTCCGCGCCCCGGCGGGAGGCCAGGGAGGGGCCCCGGTCCGCCTGTCGACCCCGGTGGCGACCGGCGCCCCGATCGGGTGGGTGGTGGCGGCGATCGCCCGGCTCGCGTCGCTCCCGCCCGGCGCGTGGATCGCCTGGTCCGATGGCGTGCCGGTCGACGGGGATCGCCTGGTCGTCGACGTGCTCGGCGGAGGGTCGAAGCTGCTGATCGGCCCTCGACCCTGAACGGGGCCTGAACGGGGTACGCTCGGCGGGTGGGGACATCCGCGGGATGAGCCGGTGAGCGACCAGGAGCGGTGGGACGTAGCCCTCAAGGTGTTGAACGGACCGCTGGCCGGCGCGGGCGAGCAGGTGGTCCGCGGCCCGGTGGTGCGGATCGGCGCCGATCCCGGCCCGGGTGGGCTGAAGCTCGGCGGATACCGCGGCCTCGACGCCCGTCAGTGCGTGATCACCGCCTACACCGGCGGGACCGCCGCCGTCGCCGCGGTCGGGACCAACCAGGTCCGCCTCGCGCCGCACCCGAACGTCGCGTGGGCGGACATCGACCCGATCACCGGCCCGGTGTACCTGACGCCCGGCTGCGCGGTCCACCTCGGTCCGGTCGGGCGCGGCGCGACGATCGAGTTCGTGGCGTGCCGGCGGCTCGGGGCGTGGCAGACCGGGGTGCTCGCGTCCGAGCGGGCGGACGCAGGCGGCGGGCCGGTCGGGACGGTCGGGCGGGTGCCGGCCGCGTACGACGTGCGCCGCGTCGGGTCGATCGCGTCGAGCACCGCCCCGGTGTGGTTCGTCGGGTGCACGTTCCTGATGGCGTCGACCACCGCCGGGGTGATGCTGCTGGTCGGGCTCGCGTGGTGGACCCACGAGGAGTTCGAGCCGCTCGGGCCGATCGCCGAGGGGTACGAGTTCTACGACTCGGTCGATCTGGCCCAGACCCCGCTCGATCCCGGGCTCCGCGAGGGGCTCCAGCAGCCGTACTACAAGTTCGTGATGGAGCCGAACATCACCGCGGCGCACGCCCAGGGGAAGCGGTGGGAGGAGCCGAGCAACTGGGACGCGAAGTTCTACGACTTCGTGACGGCCTCGGCCGAGCGCCACGTCGAGTCGTGGGCGTTCTTCTCCCGGCTCGAGGCGGTTCGGGTCGAGTACGGCAAGGTCGTCACCGCGCTGCGCCGGGCCCAGCTCCCGGAGGTGTTCGCGGCGATCCCGTACCAGGAGTCGCGGTACAACGCGTCGATGCCGTCCGAGGTCTGCGCCGACGGGTACTGGCAGTTCATGCCGGAGACGGCGTTCCGGCTGTCGTCGCGGGAGGGGCTGCCGTTCGAGGTGTCCGGCTGCAAGTTCGTCGGGGTGCGCGGCTCGAGCTGGACCCCGTCCGAGCTCGCGCCGCCGCCGAACGCCCGGCTGAACGCCCCGTACATGGACGACGGCCGGTGCATGATCGAGCGGTGCGACCGCGACGATCGCAAGAACCTCGATCTCAGCACCGACGCCGCGATGTTCACCCTCCGCGAGGCGTGGACCGACCCGGTGATCGCCCAGTCCGGCAGCGCGGTCCAGCTCACGATCACCAGCCACAACGCCGGCTACGACGACGGGCGGTTCGGCGAGAAGTACAAGAAGCGGTTCAACGTCAAGCCGGCGTTCCAGGCGTTCCTCCAGCGGGCCGGGCCGGACGCCGGTCGGTCGTTCGTCGGCCAGAACATCCGGTGCCGGACCGCGGCCGAGCGCGCCACTTGCGACGCGGCGTTCCTGGCGGAGACCCAGCACTACGCGTACACGATCGTCGCCCAGCACTTCCTCGCGGTGTGCTACTACGCGAAGAACTACGCGGAGGAGGCGGCGTTCGGCCCGTGGACGCCGTTCGTCGCGTCCGACGGCTACTGCAACCGGTTCGACGTGCCGACCCGCGAAGAGGTGAAGTCGCACCGGAGGGCCCCGTGACCTGGCGCCCGTGGATCGTGACCGCGCTGCTGATCCTCGCGCTGCTGCTCGACGCGCTGCTGCTGATCAACGAGCAGATCCCGTCGGTGCGCCACGAGCAGGAGGTGGTCGACGTCGAGGAGAAGCTCCGGACGCTGCAGTACCTCCCCGGCAACCGCCGCGGCAACTTCCAGACGATGGGGATGCCGTTCGAGGTCGCCGAGGCTGCGGCGTCGCAGATCTCGCGGTTCGAGAAGCAGGGGGAGCGGTTCCAGAAGCTGCTCGAGGAGCAAGGGGCCGAAGTGGCCGACGTGTTCTGCCCGTCCGAGAAGCTGCCCCAGCCGTACGCCGCTCTGTCGTACCTCGTGTACGAGGAGAACGGCACCCGGTACGTCGTCGACCCGAACGCGCTCCGGCGGTTCGATCGGCAGCCGTGGTACGACGCCTCGCTCGTGCCGTCGCTGTACGATCAGTTCGAGCGGACCGCAGCCCGCAAGGATCAAGCGACCCTGATGGCGGTGTCGGCAGCGCTGCTCGGGATGGAGGAGGCGGCGCTCGACGGCGAGTCGCCGTGGTCGCTCGGGCTGCTCGGGAGCTGGGGGTTCTCCCGGCTCGAGAAGCGCCAGCCGAAGGTCACCGCGCTCGCGATCGAGTACTTCGCGTTGATGCACTTCCTCACCGAGCTCGCGAACGCCCCGGACGGGATCTGCTCGTGATCGTGGGCGGATCCGATCGGGATCCGAGCGGGTGGGGTGGGACGGTGGCCCGAGGAGTGGCATGATGCGGTCGGTGCGAGGATGAGGACCGGTCGGAGGAGCGCGGCGGGATGAGCATCAACCGCCGGCGGTTCCGGATCATCAAGGAGATCGCCGAGGGCGGTTTCGGAAAGGTGTATCTGGCCGAGCAGATCTCCTCGGACGGGTTCTCCCGGATCGTCGCGATCAAGCTGTTGCACTCGAAGTGGTCGAGCCACGACGAGGTGGTGAAGCGCACCCGGGACGAGGCGCGGGTCCTCGGCAAGATCCGGCACCAGCACATCGTGAAGGTCGAAGACCTCACGTCGATCGAGGGCAAGGCCGCGATCGTGATGGAGTACCTCGAGGGCGTCGACCTGAAGTGGATGGCGTCGTTCCTCAAGGACAAGAAGCTCGAGTTCTCCCGCGCCGCGCTGTTCGAGATCGTGCTCGCGGTGTCGAGCGCGATGGACGCGGCGTACAACGCGGTCCCGCTCCAGGGCGGCGAGCCGCTCCGGGCGATCCACCGCGACATCAAGCCGTCGAACATCTTCGTGACGGTGGCCGGCGGCGTGAAGGTGCTGGACTTCGGCACGGCGCGGGCGAACTTCGCCGAGCGCGAGGCGAAGACGCAGCAGCTCGCGTTCGGCAGCCAGGGCTACATGGCGCCCGAGCGGATGCTCGGCGAGGAAGACACGCCCGCTGCCGACGTGTTCTCGCTCGGGATCACGCTGTACGAGCTGTTGACGCTCGAGAGCTTCGGACGGATCCCGCCGCGCCCGAACAAGTTCGCCAAGAAGGTCGAGGAGCGGGTGGCCGCGGTGTCGCTGACCGGCGATCCCGAGTGGGTCACCCAGGTCCGCGACACCCTCCGGCTGATGCTGTCGTACGCGCCGGCCGAGCGCCCGAGCGCGGCGCAGCTGGTCGAGATCATGGACCTGTTGGCCCAGGAGGCGAACGACACCGGGCTCCGGCGGTACTGCCGCACGCTGGTCCAGGAGGCGAAGGACGCGCTGCCCGCGCTCGACACCGGCGACCCGCTGACCGGCACGATCGTCGACGAGGACGACTCGGGTCCGGCGATCTCGGGCGAGGGCCCGGCCCAGTCGACGATGGCGCTGAACCACGGCTCGCTGACGTCGAACCCTGGGGCGTCGAACCAGGGTTCGTCCGCCCAGACCACGCTGCCCCCCCCGACGAGCGGCACGATGCAGCGGCCGGGGGTCGTCGCGGTGGTGGCCGGGTCGCAGACGCCGTCCGGGCCGAACCATCCGCCGCCGCCCGTCGTGGGCCCGCCGCCGAAGGCGCCGGCGGTCAAGACGGTGGTCCCGAAGACCGACGACGGCGGTGACACGGACGTGGAGGCGATCCCGCCCGTGATCTCGGCGTCGCTCCCGAGCCTGAACGACTCGGCCGCGCCGACGATCCGCACCACCACGAGCGCGTCGTACATCCCGAACGGGTCCGCCCAGGGCGGCGTTCCGGCGGTGGTCCAGGTGTCGGCGGATCCGCGGACCGACGGCGGGCGCGGCGGCGGGATGCGGGCGATCGGCGTGCTGGTGGTCGGGATCCTGGTGGTGGCGATCGCGATCGGGGTCGTGGCGGGCGTGATCGTCCTCGGCACGGCGGTGGTGATCTCGTCCGACGGGCGCGGCACCGACGCCCCGACCGACGGCGGCGCGACCGACGGCGCCGGGACCGAGCCCGCGTCCGGCGGCCGGATCGTGTCGCCGGACACGCGGTTGGTCCCCGGCGGGGACGGCGTCGCTACCGCCCCCACGGTGCTGCGGTACCCGGATCCGGCGGGCGCGAACATCGAGATCCTCGGTCCGAGCGGGTTCCGCGCGGTGTGGGACGGCAAGGCGGAGTTCGACCTCGGCGCGGTCGGCGACGGCGAGTACAAGTGCAGCATCGCGCCGCCGACGGGCCGGAAGCTGCGGCTGAAGAACTTCAAGGTGGTGGGCGGGTCGGCGGGGTGCACGTTCGTGTTCGCCCCGGCGACGGAGGACTGGACCGGCGCCTGCGAGTAGGGC
>JBEBJW010000670.1:0-4754 GCA_040079715.1 Myxococcota bacterium
GCGAGCGGCGTGCCGGACGGGTCGACCGCGGCCGACCTCCGCGTCCACACGGACCACGCCGATCTCGCCGTCCGATGGCCGAGCTCCGACGGGGCGACCGTCGTGTACGCGCACGGCGGCGACCTGTTCCGGCTCGATCCGAGCGGCGGGCCGTCGCGGCGGATCCCGATCGAGCTGCGCGGGCAGCGGGCCGAGCGCCAGCGCCGGTTTCCGTCGCCGGTCCGGAACCTCGAGGGGTGGGACCTGCACCCCGACGGCCACAGCCTCGCCCTCACCGTCCGCGGCCGGCCGATCACCCTCGGCACCTGGGAGGGGCCGGTCCGCCAGCACGGCGTCCGCGACGGCGTCCGGTACCGCCTGGCCCGATGGATCGACGCCGAGCGACTGCTCGTCACCACCGACGAGGGCGGCGAGGAGGCGCTCGAGGCGCTGTCGGTGACCACCTCCGAGCGGCGCCGGTACGACGGACTCGACCACGGGCGGGTCCTGGACCTCGCGATCGACCCGACCGGCCGGCGAGCGGCGCTGTCGGACCATCGGAACGCGCTGCACGTGCTGGATCTGGTCGAGGGCACCCTCCGGACGGTGGATCGCAGCTCGAGCGGTGCGATCGCCGGGTTCGACTGGTCGGCGGACGGGCGGTGGCTCGCGTGGTCGGTCCCGCTCGGACGGGGCGCGTCGCGGGCGGCGATCCGGCTGTGCGACGTCCCCGGGCTCGGCGAGCCGGTGGACGTGACCTCGGGGTTGTACAACGACCTCGCCCCGTCGTTCGACCCGGACGGGCACCACCTGTACTTCCTGTCCCACCGGGAGTTCGATCCGGTGCGGGACGCGCTCCACCTCGACTACGCGTTCCCGCGCGCGATCCGGCCGTACCTCGTCACCCTCCGCAAGGCGGACCGGGACCCGTTCCAGCCGGATCCGCGGCCGCTGAAGGGCAAGCACGCGCACGGCGAGCGCGCCGTCGACGCGACGATCGACCTCGACGGCCTGGCCGACCGGATCGTCCCGTTCCCGCTGCCGGAGGGCCGGTACGAGCAGATCGTCGGGGTGGGCCACGGCCAGGTGCTGCTGACCCGCGCCCCGCTCCGGGGGATGCGCGATCGGACCTGGTACGAGCCTGGCCCGCCGAAGGCCGATCTGCAGCTGCTGGTGTGGGAGTTCGACAAGCAGGAGTCGACGGAGCTGAACCCCAGGATCAGCGAGATCCGGGTCGACCGGAAGCGCGATCAGCTCGCGATCCGCGCCGGGGCGCGCCTCCGGGTGGTCCCGAGCCGGCCGGACAAGGGGGCGCGGGAGGAGCTGCGCAAGACCGAGGGGCGGACCGACCGGAAGGCCGGGTGGATCGACCTCGGGCGGATCCGGATCCCGGTGGAGCCAGGCGCCGAGTGGGGCCAGATGGTCCGCGAAGCCTGGCGGCTCGCCCGGGACCACTTCTGGGATCCGTCCCTCGGCGGCCTCGACTGGACCGCGATCGGCGCGCGGTACGCGGGCCTGGTCGACCGGGTCGCGTGCCGGAGCGAGCTGTCGGACCTGGTGTGGTGCCTCCAGGGCGAGCTCGGGACCAGCCACGCGTACGAGATGGGCGGCGACTACGCCTCCCCCCCGTCGTGGCGGATCGGGCGGCTCGGGGCCGACGTGGCGTGGGACGGCGCGGCCGGCGGATGGCGGATCGAGCGGGTGATCCGCGGTGAACCCGGCGATCCGGACCGGTCGTCGCCGCTGGGCGGGCCCGGGATCGGGGTCGAGGCCGGGGCGGTGATCACCGCGGTCGGCGGCCAGCCCGTGGGGGCGGAACGGCCGCTCGACGCCGCGCTGGTCCACCAGGCCGGCGCCCCGGTGGTGCTCTCGCTCCGGGACCGAGCGGGCGCGCGCGACGTGGTGGTGCGGACCCTGGCCGACGACCGCGATCTGCGGTACCGCGACTGGGTGGTGACGAACCGCCGGCGGGTCCACGCCGCCACCGACGGCCGGATCGGGTACGTCCACGTCCCGGACATGGGCCCGAACGGGTTCGCCGAGTTCCACCGCGACTACTACGCCGAGGCCGAGCGCGCCGGGATGATCGTCGACGTGCGGCACAACCGCGGCGGGCACGTGTCGGCGCTGCTCCTGACGACCCTCGCCCGCCCGCGCCTCGGGTACAAGGTCTCCCGCTGGTTCGAGCCGTACCCGTACCCGGCCGACACCGTCGCGGGGCCGCTCGTGGCCCTCGCGAACGAGATGGCTGGCTCGGACGGGGACATCTTCACCCACGCCTGGAAGCAGCTCGGCCTCGGGCCGGTGATCGGCACCCGCACCTGGGGCGGCGTGGTCGGCCTGCGACCGAACCAGCTCCTGGTCGACCGCGCGATCACGACCCAGCCGGAGTTCGCGACCTGGTTCCCCGACGTCGGCTACGGGCTCGAGAACCACGGGACCGAGCCGGACATCGAGGTGCACCGAACCCCGGACGACTGGGCCGCCGGTCGGGATCCACAGCTCGATCGCGGGATCGCGGTCGCGCTCGAGCGCCTCGCCGCGACACCGCCCGCCGAGCACCCGGTCCCGCCCCGTCCCCCGAATGGGTGACGATCGACCGGTTCATCGAGGAGCCCCGCCGACTTCGGTCGCCCGATCGCGCTGTCTCCCGAGGGAAACACCGTGTAACCACGGGGAATCCGATGGAACATTTCCGGCGTTCCAGCTATGACATGGCGTGTGAGACCCCTGCGTTTCAGACCTCGGGACGGCCGGTGACCGCCACCGGGATCCCGCGGCCAGCGTAGGATGGTGATGGCCGACTGACTTCGGAAGTGAACGGAAGCCATGCCAGATCCCCGAACGGACTCCATGACGACGCCGAAGCTGCCGAAGCCGCCGACCACGATCGGGGGTGGACGGTACACCCTGGTCCGCCAGATCGCCGAGGGCGGCAACGCGGTCGTGTACCTCGGGTACGACCAGACGGAGCACCAGTACCGCGCGATCAAGATGCTGCTGCCGGAGTACACGAAGCGATCGGGCCTCCGGAGCCGGTTCGAGCGTGAAGCCCACACGATGATGGCGCTCGACCACCCGAACATCATCCGGGTGTACGACTGGGGCGGTGACAACGAGACCGCCTGGCTCGCGATGGAGTTCGCCGAGGTCGGCTCGGTGATCGACTGGATCGAGAAGCACGGCCCGATGCCGCCGCGGATGGCCACCAACGTGGCGATCCAGCTGTGCGCCGGGATCGCCCACGCCCACCGCGAGAAGGTGATCCACCGCGACATCAAGCCGCAGAACCTGCTCGTCGACCGCCACGGCGTGTGCAAGGTCACCGACTTCGGGATCGCGCAGGTCCTCCAGGAGACCCGGGTCACGATGACCGGGACCGTGATGGGCACGATCGGGTACATGGCGCCCGAGCAGCACGAGAGCGCGAAGCACGCCGACGAGCGCGCCGATGTGTACTCGATCGCGGCGTCGCTGTACACGCTGGTCCACGGCGAGGCGGCCACCCACCTGTTCATGGCGGAGGACCGGGACTACGACGGGATCCCCGAGCCGCTCGCCGAGGTGATCCGCAAGGGCTCGCAGTACCGCAAGGACCAGCGGTACGAGACGGTCGCCGCGATGGGCCAGGCGCTCCAGGCGGTGTACGACCGGCTCCCGCCGGACCCTGCGTCGGCGCCCCCGCTCGTCGGGGCCGACGTCAAGCTGATCAGCGACGGGCCGCCCACCGGGAACCGGCGCCCGCGCGAGAACGAGTCCGACTCGCTCGAGCCGCCGCTGGTCCCGGTCGACCTGAACCGCACGCCGTCGTCGATCATCCCGCGGACCTCGCTGACCGGGCAGACCGGGCGGGTCCGCCGTCCGCGGATCAAGAACCGCGACGAGGTCGAGTGGCAGTACAAGATCCGCCGGGTCGTGCTCGGAGGGGCCGTCGCGTTCGGGATCATGGTGCTGGGGGTCCTGGCGACCGCGCTGTTCGGCAGGTACGAGCTGAACATGGCCGAGCGGTACGAGCGGACCGCCTCCGAGGCGCTCGTCACCCAGCTCACCAAGGAATGGACGATGGTGAGCGACAAGCCGCTCGAGCACCCCGATGACCTCGATCGGGCGTTCCGGGCGGCGATCGACGAGCAGGACGGCGCGTTGCGCGACGCGCTCACCGGCTCGGTCCTGGTGCTGATCACGACCGAGCGTCAGCGGTTCGCGGATCGGCACCAGGGCGACGAGGCGACCATGAAGACCCTCGAGCAGGTCGACCGGCGGTTGAGGGACGTACTGAAGGCCCACCAGGCCCGCGTCCAGGAGCTCGACCACGCGCGGTCCAAGCTCACCGGCCGGCTCGGCGCGCTGGTCCCGCTGTAGCCCGTTCGTGGGGCCCACCCGGGCTCAGCCGGAAGAGGCAGCACCGGCGCGCGCGATCGACCACACGGTGAACCTCCGATCGGTCGCGACGACGCCCACTGCCTGCCCCGCGAACAGCCGCGGGATCGGGACCGTCGCCTGGGTCACCACCACCGCCCGCCCACCCGGAGCGAGCCGCGACGGCAGGTCCACCGCCATCCGCTCGACCACCGTCCAGTCGACGTCCACCCCGCGGTGGATCGGCGGGTTCGACAGCACCAGGTCCCACACCCCGGCCGGGAGATGATCGACGCACCGGACGTCCGCGCCGGGCAGGTTGTGGGCGGCGGCCCGGACCGCGATCGCGTCGTGGTCGACCGCGGTGACCGACGCCGCGCCGCGCCGCGCCGCGACCCACCCGATCGGACCGATCC
>JBEBJW010000671.1:0-4744 GCA_040079715.1 Myxococcota bacterium
CCGGGATCCGGATCGGCGACGCGCTGGTCGAGCACGGCGACTGGTCCGGGCCGGGCGCCACCCGGCGGGTCGGGCGGGACCCCGCGGTCGAGCTGGCGGTGCTCGAGGCAGCCCGCGGCGGGATCCTCCGGCGGGGTCTGGCCGCCGACCACGCGTCGGTCGCGGTCCTGACCAACGTGAGCGACGATCACCTCGGCGACTGGGGCGTCGCGACCGTGGCCGAGCTGGCGCGGGTCAAGCGGGTGGTCGCCGAGGCGGTCACCCCGAACGGCGCGGTGGTGTCGAACGCCGACGACCCGGTGCTCGACGCCGAGCTCGCCGGGTGGATGCCGTCCCGCCCGGACCTCCGGTGGCTCCGGTACAGCGTCCGCGGCGCACCCGGGGTCGACGCCGGGGTCGCCGGGGTCGACGCGTGGGCCGATCGCGACGCGCTGCACCTGCCGGACGGCTCCCGGGTGTCGATCGGCGGGATCCCGCTCGCCCTCGGGGGCGCCGCCCGGTACAACGTCGAGAACGCGCTCGCGGCCGCGGTCGCCGCCCACGCGCTCGGGCTGTCGACCGCCGCGATCGTCGCCGGGCTCGCCGCCGTCCGACCGGATCCGCGCGACAACCCCGGTCGGACCAACCTGTTCGCCGTGGGCGGGGCGCGGGTCCTGGTCGACTACGCCCACAACCCCGACGGGTTCGCCCGGCTCGGCGACCTGCTCGACGCGTGGGCGCCGCCGGGATCCGGGGTCCGCCGGTTGCTGCTGTTCGGACAAGCCGGCGATCGGCCGGACGCGCTGGTCCACGCGCTCGGCCTCGCCGCCGCCCGGTTCGGGTGCGCGCGGTACGTGTTGAAGCCGCTCCCGGGCTACGCCCGCGGCCGCGACCCGTCGGAGGTCGTGGCGGTGCTGCGGGGGGCCCTGCGCGACGGCGGCGTGCCGGACGACGCGATCACCGTGGTGGCGGACGAGCGGGCCGGCGTCCGGGCGATCCTCGACGCGCTCCGCCCCGGCGACGTGGCGTCGGTGCTGGTCCACGAGGACCTCGACGGGGCGCTCGAGGAGCTCGCCGCCGCGGGTGCGGTGCCCGGGTGAGCCGGTGAGCCCGTGGTGGCCGGGGTGGCTCCCGGTTCACCCGCACGTGCTGTTCGAGGCGCTCGGGTACGCGGTCGCGTTCCGGGTGCTGGTCGCGGAGCGGGCGCGGCTCGGCGACCCGGTGATCGACCCGGTGACCCGGATGACCCTGCTGGTGATCGCGGTCGCGGGGGCGGTGGTCGGCGCGAAGGCCCTGAGCTGGCTCGAGGACCCGGCGACGCTGTGGGCCCACCGGACGGACCCGGCGGTGTGGCTCGGCGGCAAGACGATCGTCGGGGCGCTGCTCGGCGGGCTGGCGGCGACCGAGCTCGCGAAGCCCCGGCTCGGGATCTTCGTGTCGACCGGGGACGTGTACGTCCGCCCGCTCGGGATCGGGCTCGCCATCGGCCGGATCGGCTGCTTCCTGTCCGGGGTCACCGACGGGACCCACGGGGTGGCGACGTCGGTCCCGTGGGGGCTGGACCTCGGCGACGGCGTGCCGCGCCACCCGACGGCGCTGTACGAGATCGGCTGGCTGGGCGTGCTCGGCGTGGCGGTCGAGGCGGTGCGGTGGCGGCGGCCGGGCGACCGGTTCGCGGGGTGGATGGTCGGGTACCTGGGGTTCCGGCTCGGGATCGAGGCGCTGAAGACCCAGCCGTTCGTGTACGGCGGCCTGTCGGCGATCCAGGTCGCGTGCCTGGGCGGGCTCGCGTACTACGCAGCGCGCGGGTGGCGGCTCGCGAGGCGCGGGCCTCCGGAGGGTCCCGTCGGATGACCGGGTCGGCCCGGGTGGAGCGCGAGGCGTAGCCTGCGCACGCCCTCGCTGCAGCGCGCGCGGGTCACGAGACCGGCGACCGCGGGCAGGCCACCTCGGCTCGGACCACCTGCGCCAGCGTCGACCGGGCCCGGGCTTGCAGCGCCTCCAGCGCCTCCGACGGGGCGTCCCAGTCGTACTGCGCGTAGGCGCGAGCGTCCGCGGCGTGCCGCGCGCAGGCGCCGGCCTCGTCCGGCTCGTCCCAGCACCGGACGGCCGCGATCGCCGCCATCCGCGCCGAGGAGCCCGCGTCGTCCTCCGCTGCCTCCGCCACCGGATCGGTGGTGAACAGGGCCTCCCGCACGAGGTCTGCGTACCGGTCGGGGCTCGGCTCCCCGCGCCACACCGCGTCGGCGATCGCCAGGATCGCCTCGATGTTCCCGCTCGACCGCTCGGGGCTGGTCTCCGCGTTCCCCGGCGCCGCGACGCGCGCTGCGGCCCGCGCGCAGGCGGTGGCCGCGCGGACCAGCCCCGCGCGGTCCCCGGTCCGGCTGTACAGCGCGAGCAGCGCGGCCGGGTCGGTGCAGCCGTCCCAGTACGCCGCGAGGGCCGCGTCGGTCGAACAGGCGGCGAGCGCCACGTCGTCGGCGAGGCCCACGAACGCCAGCAGCTCGGGCCACCGAGGCGGCGGGTCGTCCGGGGCCGCCTCGTCGCCGTCGTCTGTCGCGCACAACGCGCGGACGAGCGCAGCGCCGTTCGCCCAGTGCCTCGGGTCTCCGGTCACGTCGTCGAACAGCAGGCCGCTCGCCCGCGCGATCCGCGCCGGTCGCACCGGGCGCTGCCCGGCCTGCCACAGGAGCTGCGCCGCGCTGCGACAGGCGTGGTCCGTCGGCGGCCGATCGAGGCGGCTGCCGGCCACCAGGGGGCGCACCGCCAGGTGGGCTCGGATCGCGCCGTTCGGGCCCCGGATCGGTGGGAGCGCCCGGAGTGGCGCCGCCTCGTCCCCGCGCCCGTGCTGCTCGAGCGCGAGCGGCACGGTGGTCCGGACGGCGAGGTCGACGCACTGGAACGACCGGCGCCGCGCCACCTCCGGCGTGGCGGCGGTCCCGACCATCCCGGGCGCCAGCGGCGCGAGCAGGGCCGCGCGAACGTCGTCGTCGGCGAGGCACTGGTTCAGCGCCGACGCGAACGCGCCGATCACCGGGCACAGCGTCGGAGGGGGGTACGACCCGAACGGCTCCTCGGCCAGGAGGCCGACGAGCTCGACCAAGTCGACGCCTTGCTCCGGGGTGGCGTGGCCGCCGAGGCGGGTGAGGGGCCAGCCGCGGTCGTGCGGGGTCGGCATCGGGAGACTCCAGCGGTGACCGGTCGGGAGGGTACCGTAGACCCCCGCTCAGCGGCGCGACGCCACCAGGCGCCCCGCCTCCGCCACCCGTCGGGCGACCTCTGCGGACGGCAGGACCTCCATCGACGCCAGGAGCTGCTCCGCGGCCGCGATCGCCGCCGCCGCGCCCGGGTCTCCGGTCAGCGCCGACACCAGCGCCCGGGCCGCCGCGACCGCCGCGCCCGTCATTCCGATCTGCCCGCAACCGACGGCCCGTCGGGCATCCGCCCGCGCCTCCGCGAACCGACCCGCCCGCGCGCGCTGCACCGCGCGCTCCGCCAGCACCTCGGCCGCCACCTCCGGGAACGGGGCCCCGAGCGTCGCGGCCTCGTCCGCGAGGGCGTCGTCGCGGTCGGCCTCCGCGAGGCGAATCAGGCACAGCGCGAGCTGCGCCGGAGCGCGGGCGTCCCGCAGCACGTCGCGGGCCTCGATCCACGCGGCGCGCGCCTGCTCGGGCTCGCCGGCGAGCGCGTGGAGGTCGCCGAGGCGGGTCTGCACGAACCCGATCGGCACGGCCTGATCGAGCTGGCGATCGATCGCGAGCGCCTCCTCGAGCGCGGCGCGAGCGTCCGCGGTCGCCCCCCGAAACAGGGTGGTGGTCCCCAGGTTGCCGAGGAACAGCGCCACGTAGCTCGGGCTGCCGAGCGCGCGGTGCAGCGCGACCGCCTCGGCGAACAGGGCGCACGACGCGTCGAGCTGCCCGCGGTGACCGTGGACCGTCCCCAGGTGGCCCAGCGCCGTCGCCTCTCCGTGTCGGTTCCCCAGCGCGCGGTACTGGGCGAGCGCGGTCCGGAACGCGTCCTCGGCCTCGTCGAGCCGGCCCTGCATCGACCGGGCGATTCCCAGCACGGTCCGGGTGCGGGCCTCGTCCGCCGCATACCCGCCGGCCCGCTCGACCGTGAGCGCTGCCTCGCAGTGGGCCTCGACGTCCGCCAGCGGGCCTTGGACGAGGCACAGGCTCGCGAGCCGCGACCGGGCGAGCCCTTCGACCCGGAGGTCGCCGACCCGGCGGGCGAGCGCGAGGGCCGACGCGTACCAGGTCCGCGCCGCCTCGTGGGCGCCCCGCCCGTGCTCGCACCACCCGAGCTGGAGCGCGGTGCGGGCCTCCAGCCAGGACTCCCCGCGCGCCCGGAACGAGGCCAGCGCCTCCTCGAACCCGACCCGGGCCAGGTCCGCCCGCCCGGCCTCGCGATCGAGCACCGCCCGCTCGAGCAGGGCGACCGCGCGCTCCGTCGGGTCCGAGGCCCGGGCCAGGGCCCACTCGACCGCCTCACGCGCCTCCGCGCTCCGGCCGGCCGCGGCGAACGCGCGGCTCAGGGTGGTCGCGATCGCGACGTCCGGCGCGCCCGGGACGCTCCTCGCGCCCTCGAGCAGGCGGATCCCCTCGGCGTACGGGCCCCGGACCTCGAGGACGTCCCACGCGCCGAGCGCCGTGACGCCGGCCGTCCCTCCATCTCCCCGCCCCGCCGCGCGGGCGCTTGCCGCCGCGAGGTTGTCGAGCTCCGGCGCGAGGACCCGACCCCGCTCCCACGGTGACGTCTGCTCGAT
>JBEBJW010000672.1:0-4741 GCA_040079715.1 Myxococcota bacterium
CTCGAGCAGGAGCGTGCCGTGGTCGGGCAGCTCGGCGACCTCGGCGGTCAGCGGGTCGTGCTCGGTGTCGGTGACGTACTGCTCGGACAGCAGCCCGGGTGCGCCGAGGGCGAACTGGCTGTCCTCGGCGAACGCGGCCCACGCGATCTCCGGCACCCCGACCGGCGGGTCGTTGTGGACGTCGATCGACGCGGTGAGGGTCGAGGTGCACAGGCTCTGGTCGCACACCTCGTAGGTGAACGTCCAAAGCCCGGGGAACCCGTCCTGGGGGGTGTACTCGAACGAGCCGTCGTCGTTCAGGGTGAACGTCCCGTGGGCGGGTCCGGTCTGGAGCTCGACGTGCAGCAGGTCGTTGTCGACGTCGTCGGCGAGGCCGGGGGCGAGGAGCCCGTCGGACGCGGGCTGGACGTGGAGCCCGCCGCCATACGCGACCACGAACGGCGCGAGGGGCGCGGTGGCGGTGGGGGCGTCGTTGACGTTGGTGATCTGGACGATCACGGTGGACTCGACGGCGTCACCATTGGCGGTGACCTCGTACGTGATCACGTCCCGGCCGAAGTAGTCGGCCGGAGGGTCGATGTCGAGCGAGCCGTCGGGGTGGATGGTGACGTACGCGGGCGCGTCTTCGCCGGTGACGGTGAGGGTGTCGCCGTCGGGGTCGGTGTCGTTCGCGAGCAACCCGCTGGCTGCGTCGACCGAATGGACCGAGCCCTCCGGGTACACGTAGCTGTCCGGACGCGCCACCGGCGGCCCCTCACCGTCGAGCCGGTAGAAGTGGGTCGCGTCGTTGAGCTCGTCGCCGATCAGCACCACGTCGTCGTCGGCTGCGATGGCCTTGCCGAACGACGAGGCGCCGGCTGGCCCGAGGATCTCGGCCTCCTGGCTCCACAGGGCGTTGGCCGAGTCGAGCACCAGCTCGTACCGCCAGGCCTTGATCCCGGCCTGCGAGCCGACGTACAAGCGAGAGCCCGCGAACGCGACGGCTTCGCCGAACCCGTTCGCCCCCATCGGGCCGAACCGATCCTGCTCGATGTACCCGGCGTTGCCGTCGACCGCGTACACGATCACCTTGCCGGCGCCGAGGTTGGCGCCGGTGGCCCCGACGGCGAGCAGGTTGCCCTCGATCGACATCGACCGCCCCAGCCGGTCCCCGGCGGCGCCGCTCAGCACCACGGATTGCACCGGGAGCGCGCCCTCCGGCGGGAACTCCCACACCTCGAGCCTACCGGCCGCGGCGTCGGCGAGGTCGGATCCGACGAAGATCCGGCCTGCGTCGATCCCGACCACCCGACCCATCTGGTCGCCGTTGTTGGCGCCTTCGATCAGGGTCAGCGGAGTGATCGCGCCGTCTGCGTTGGCGTACACGGCGGCGCCGCCCTGGTTGGTGTTGCCCTGAGCGACGTCGAGCCCCGGGAAGCCGACGACCACCCCGGTCGCATCGATCGCCACCGCGCTGCCGAACTGATCGGAGGTCGCGGAGACGCCGAAGTCGCTGCTGTCCAGGGTCGTCTGGAGGACGAAAGAGGTGCCGTCGAACTGGAACACCCGCACGGACCCCCGCATGGTGCCCACGCCCGGCGCGGTGCTGAGGTCGTCGAACGGGGCGCCGACGGCCAAAAACTCGCTCTCGATGTCGACCGCCTGCCCAAGGTGAGCGGACTCGCTTTGGAGGATGGAGACGGTGTTCCGTCGAAGCCAGAACTCCGAGTCGGTCCGTTCGTATACGAACACCTTGCCCCCGTCTGGGCCGGCGCTGTCGTCGAACGGGGCGCCGACCGCCGCGAACCGGCCGGACACGGACACCGCCGCGCCGTACCTGCTCAGCGCCGTCGAGCTGTCCAACTGGTCGACCAGCGCGTCGCCTTCGCGCCGCCAGACGCGGTACGCAGCCGAGCCGGGCACGCCGACCACGACCCAGTTCTCGTTCAGGCGGACCGGCGGGGGAGCCTCGATCGACTCCCCGATCGGGTGCGACTCGCGCAGCCCCCACGACGACCCCGTGACCCACTCGTAGATGTACACCGACGACGGCTCGGTGTCGGTCCGGTGGTCGGTCACCACGAGCAAGCCGCCGTCGAGCGCGACCCCGGCGCCGAACCCCTGGATCCCGGCCCACGGGGCCTCGATCTCCGTCCCGGCGCCGAACGTGTCCCCGGTGGTCCGCTCGAACACCGTGACGTGGTTCCCGCCGGGCGCGCCGACCGCGACGACGTCGCCGGCGATCGCGACCGCCGACCCGAACCGGTGCGCCCCCCCGCCGTCCGGGTCGCTCAGGGTGGCGACCTCGGAGAAGTCGCTGACCAAGCCGGTCCCGAGTCGGTACACCTTGACCTTGTTGTTCCCCGGAGCCCCCGCCACGAACCGCGATCCATCGGCCGCGATCGCCGATCCGAGCTGCGCGTTCGGGATGGTGCCGAGCGCCTGCTGCGGGATGCTCCACGGGGACGCGAGGCTGCCGAACCGCGTCACCGACACCACGGCTCCCCCGTCGGCGCCGCTCGACGGGACGCCGGCGAGCAGCCGCCCGTCGGCGAACGCCATCGCCTGGACCTGCCCCGTCCCGAGCGAGATCGTGACCTCCCCGTCGTACGACCACTCCGCCCCGCCGGTGGACTCGTGCCGGAAGAACTGGATCGTGCCGTCGACCGCCACCGCGGCGTACTGGCCCTCGACCGCCACCGCCCGCCCGACGTCGTTCGCCTGGCCGTCGGGCACCAGCTCCGACGCGGCGGTCCACGGGACGACCGTGGCCCCGTTGGTCACCATCACCCACGCGGCGCCGACCGTGCCCGGGCCGGGGATGCCGGGGTCGCCGACGATCATCTGGCTGCCGTCGAGGTCGATCGACGTCGCGAACCGAGACGGGTTGGGTCCGCCGAGGACCGGGGTGCCCTGCGCGACCTCGTTCGTGACCAACGGATCGATCGTCAGCGGCCACACCGCACCACCGTCGTCGACCTCGACCCGGATCGTGGTCCCGACGGCGCCGACCGACGCGTCGAGGCGCTGCCCGGCGGCGTCGTACGCGACGAGGTCGCGCCACCCGACCACCGGACCGCCGCCGACCCACAAGGCGACGCCGTCGGCGTCGCGCGTCGGAACGACCCGCTCTGCGTCGGTGTCGAGCTCGATCACCACCGGCCCCGCCCCCGCTGGCCGGTCGTACAAGGTGTAGCCGTGCTCGAGGCCGACCGCGGTGCTCTCGGTCCACTCGGTCCATCCGGGGCGGCGGCTCTCGAACGCCGGACCGTCGGTCCACACGGTTCCGCCCCCGACCGGCTCGAGCGCGTCGCCGCGGCCCCAGCGGGCGGTGGCGAGGGACACGGTCCAGCCGTCGCCGCCGGAGCGGCGGTCCATCGTCACCAGGCGGTCCGGCAGCAAGTAGGTCCGCAGACCGCCGGTCCGGGCTTGCCACGCGCCGTCGAGCCCGGGGACCACCGGCTGGTCGATCCACTCCACGTCGAGCTCGTGTCCGTCGATGTCGGCGTTCAGCGCCGCCAGGTTCACCGGGGACAGGATCCCCGCGTCGTCGGGCGCAGCGGTGCACCCTCCGGCTGCGAGCAGCCAGAGCCAATGGGTACGCATGATTCCTCCGGTCAGTTCCGCCGGCGGCGGCCGACTACCAGGGTCGAGAGCAGGAGCGCGAACCCGCCGAACGGCGTGGCTCCGCTGTGATCGCAGTTGCAGCCGGACTCTTCGGGGACCTTGGCGTGGGGCTCCTCGGCCTTCTCACCGTCGCAGTCCTCGTCCATCGTGTTGCCGGCGATCTCGGGCCGGCTCGGATTCCGCGCCGGGTTGCCGTCGTCGCAGTCGTCCGCGTTGTCGGCGAAGAACTCGGTGCGGTCTTCCGGACAGATCGGGAACGGATCGCAGGCCGCGTTCTTGCAGCCGCCGTACCCGTCGGCGTCGCCGTCGTTCCACACGAACTCGACCCCGATCGCGTCGTCGTCGGCGGCGTCGACCTTGTCGTCGCAGTCGTCGTCGATCTCGTTGCAGATCTCGTCGGCGCCGGGATGAATCTCGAGCCGCCCGTCGTCGCAGTCGCCGCCCTGGGTGATCCAGTCGGGGCCGGGGCTGCACTCGTCGTCGATCGGGAAGTCGACGTTGCCGAACCCGTCCTGGTCGGTGTCTTCGTACCAGGACACGACGCCCGTGCCGACGTCGTCGAACACGCCGTTGCAGTCGTCGTCGACCAGGTTGCAGATCTCCTGGCCGTCCGGGCTCACGAGCGCGGTCGAGTCGTCGCAGTCGAGGGCGAGCTCGGGGCCGGTGTAGTCGCCGGAGGCGGACAGGTCGGCGCAGTCGAGGGTCGGGGAGATCGTCTCGTCGCCGTACCCGTCGTGATCGACGTCGGGGTACCACGACAGGATGGTGGAGTCGTTGCCGTCGCCGCCGTTGCAGTCCTGGTCGACCGAGTCTCCGCAGGTGTCGGGGGCGCCGGGGTACGTGGCGCCGCTGTCGTCGTCGCAGTCGCCGCCGATGTCGACGTACCCGTCGGGTGCCGTCTGGTCGCACAGGGCCTCGAGCAGGCCGCCGTACCCGTCGTCGTCGTTGTCCTGGTAGTACGGGTCGCCGTCGACCGCGCCCTGGATCGGGTCGTTGTCACAGTTCCGGTCGACGGCGTCGCACAGCTCCTCTGCCTCCGGGTGGATCGTGGCGTCGGTGTCGTCGCAGTCGTTCCACGACTGGTTCGGCTGGTTCGGGTCGACCACCAGCCAGTCGCCGCCGCAGGCCGGCAGGT
>JBEBJW010000673.1:0-4730 GCA_040079715.1 Myxococcota bacterium
CTTCGGGGACCGGGCGCCCGCGGCATCCACCCACCGCCCCGCGCCGCCGACCCCGTTCGGGGAGAGGCAGGGCCACGGGCACCTACGGCTCGAGGTCGGGGAACGCGGCGTACACCTGGGTCCGCGCGCGACCCGGGTTCTGCGCGAGGTGGGTCCGGGTGCTGGTCCGGGCGGAGTTGACCGACCCGAACAGCGGGTTGTACCGCGGGTCCGCCTGGATCAACGGGTCCAGCCACACCGACAGGTCCTCGAACTGGGTGGCGAGGTCGAGGGTCTCGACCCGGTCGGCCATCTCGAGCACCTCCTCGGCGTACAGGCGCTTGCAGCCGGGGTTGTCGATGCACCACCGGAGGGCCGCGCCCCCCCAGCCGGGGAACACGTCGACGTCGGAGTCCCAGGTCCACTCCGCGCCGGCCGGCACCCACTGGGCCAGGTAGGAGGTGCCGTTCACGAACAGCCGCCAGTTGTTGGGCGCGCGGTACCCGTCGGTGTGCATCACCAGGGTCTCCCACGCGTGGTAGGTCAGGAACTGCTCCTGGTCGACGTGCTCCCACAGCGCCGCGACGTTGGCGTCGTTCGCCTGGCGCCCGATCAGGTCGTCGATCGCGAACAGCGCGTCGAGGACGGCCGGGTCCGGCGGGAGCAGGCCCTCCTCCCACGCGCCGACGATCGCCGACTCGTCCAGCGCGCCGCCGTACCCGCCGCCGCCGAAGTCGTAGAACCCCTCGTTCGGCTCGAGCATCACCCCGACCTCCTCCTGATCGGGCGCGTGGTACTCGATCAGCACGTCGTCGTGCTTCTCGATCACCATGTAGATCCCGTAGTCGGCGCCGTTGACGAACACCTGCGCCCACCCGACCCGCGGCGCCATCAGCCCGGACTCGCGGGCGAGCTGGTAGGTGAGGTAGTCGTGGGTCCGCGTCGGGTCGTACACGTTGCCGTTGTGCAGCTTGAACGCCTTGAGGTCACGGAACTTCGTCCCGGGGACCCACGCGTTCAGGTCGACGATGAACGCGGGCTTGCCGCTCATGTCGTTGTACGACGCCGAGCCCTTCAGCTTCAGCCCCACGTCCGGCAGCGACACGCCGTCGATCGACACCTCGGTGTGGACCTCCGGCCGGTTCGATTGGCTGAGTTGGTTGAACCCCTGCTGGGACACGGTGAACTCGATCATGTGGACGAGCGCGTCGGTGAACACGGTCTCGGTCGCCGGATCGAGGGTCTCGCTCGGGCCGTCGCCGTTGTCCGCGCCCGGCGACGGGCGGGCGGTCTCGGCGAGCGCCCCGGTGCCGTCCGGGAACCGCGCGAGCGACACGTCCGACGACAGGGCGTCGAGGTCGACGAAGTCGATCACCGCGTCGGTGTCGGCCACCAGCAACGTGAGCTTGTCGCCGTCCTTGTCGAGCCCGAACCCGAGATCGAGCCCGGCCCCGGCCCACAGCCGGAGGTGTTCACCCGGCGCGAGCTGGCCCTCGGCCCCGGCCCACCGGTCGCTGTCGCTGTTCCGGAGGGCGAGATCGGCGAGGTCGACCGGCCCGTCGCCGGTGTTGACCAGCTCGACCCAGTCGGCGAACGTCCCGTCGGGCGCGTTCGCGGTCGACTGGTTGTTCGACATCAGCTCGTTGATCCGCACCGCCGCGAGATCCGCCGGCGGCGGGGGCGTGCCGGTGTCGGTCGTGCCGGGGTCGGTGTCGGTGTCGGTGTCGGTCGGGTCGGTGTCCCCATCGCCGCCGATCCCGGACTCGGGGGTGCACCCGCCCGTCAGCGCGACCGCGACCCACACCGCACCACCACGAAGAGCCCAGGGAACCGCCGTTCGGACCATGCTCGACCTCGCACCGGGTCATGCCCGGATCCGGGCCGAGGCCGTCACCGGATCGTCACCTCACGGCTCGAGGTCCGGGAACGCGGCGTACACCTCGCTCCGCGCGCGGTCCGGGTTCTGGGCGAGGTGGGTCCGGGTGGCGCTGCGGGCCTCGCCGACCGACCCGAACGAGTCGTACCGCGGATCGGCCTGGATCCACGGGTCGAGCCACACCGACAGGTCCTCGAACTGGGTGGCGAGATCGAGCGTCTCGACCCGGTCGGCCATCTCGAGCACCTCCTCGGCGTACCCGCGCCTGCAGCCGGGGTTGTCGATGCACCACAGGAGCGCCGCCCCACCCCAGTCGGGGAACAGGTCGACGTCGGTGTCCCAGGTCCACTCCGCCCCGGCCGGCACCCACTGGGTCAGGTAGGTGGTGCCGTTCACGAACAGCCGCCAGTTGTTGGGCGCGCGGTACCCGTCGATGTGCATCACCAGCGTCTCCCACGCGAGGTAGGTCAGGAACTGTTCCTGGTCGACGTGGTCCCACAGGGCCGCGACGTTGGTGTCGTTCGCCGGGCCCTCGACCAGGTGGTCGATCGCGTACAGCGCATCGAGGACCGCCGGGTCCGGCGGGAGCGGCCCCTCCTCCCACGCGCCGACGATCACCGACTCGTTCAGCGCGCCGCCGAACGTGTCGCCGAAGTCGTAGAACCCCTCGTTCGGCTCGACCCGGCGTACACGGGCGCTGCAGGCGGCAAGGTCAGTCGGACGCGGTGGTCGGTCGGTCGGCTCACGGCTCGAGGTCCGGGAACGCCGCGTACACCTGAGACCGCGCCCGGCCCGGGTTCTCCGCCAAATGGGTCCGGGTGCTCTGGCGGGCCGCGCCGACCGCGTTCTGGTTGAATCCGGACCGCGGATCCGCCTGGATCTGCGGGTCGAGCCACACCGACAGGTCCTCGAACTGGGTCGCGAGGTCCAGGGTCTCGACCCGGTCGGCCATCTCGAGGACCTTCTCGGCGAACGACCGCTTGCAGCCCGGGTTCTCCATGCAGAACCGGATCGCCTGGCCGTTGCCGCCGAACACGTCGACGTCGAAGTCCCAGGTCCACTCGGCCCCGGACGGCGCCCACTCGGTCAGGTAGGTGGTCCCGTTGACGAACAGACGCCAGTTGTTCGGGGCGCGGTACCCGTCGGTGTGCATCACGAGGGCCTCCCACGCGACGTAGGTCAGGAACTGCTCCTGGTCCACGTGGGTCCACAGCGCGGCGACGTTGGTGTCGTTCGACGCCCGGCCGATCAGGTCGTCGATCGCGAGCAGCGAGTCGATCACGCCGGGATCCGGCGGGAGCGGGCCCTCCTTCCACGCCGACGCGATCGACGACTCGGTCAGCGGCCCGCCGAACCCGTTGCCGAAGTCGTAGAACCCCTCGTTCGGCTCGAGGATCACGCCGAGGTCCTTCTGGTCGGGCAGGTGGTACTCGATCAGCACGTCGTCGTGCTTCTCGATCACCATGTAGATCCCGTAGTCCTGCTCGTTGACGAACACCTGCGCCCACCCGACCCGCGGGGCGAGCAGGCCGGACTCCCGCGCGAGCTGGTACGTCATCCAGTCGTGGGTCCGGGTGGGGTCGTACACGTTGCCGTTGTGGAGCTTGAACGTCTTGAGGTCGCGGAACTTCGTGCCGGCGACCCACTGGTTGAGGTCGACGATGAACGCGGGCTTGCCGCTCATGTCGTCGTACGAGGCCGAGCCCTTCAGCTGCAGCCCGATGTCGGCGTACTCGACGCCGTCGACCGACACCGCGGTGTGGACCTCCGGCCGGTTGGCGTTGCTGAGCTGGCCGTACGCGCCCTGGCCCATCGTGAACCGGATCTCGTGGATCACGTCGTCGGTGAACACGGTCTCGTCCGCCGGGTTCAGCGTGGCGCTCGCGGCGGCCCCGTTGTCGTCCTGCGGGGTCGGCCGCGCGGTCTGGGCGAGCTCGCCGGTGCCGTCCGGGAACCGGGCGAGCGAGATGTCCGACGGCAGATCGTCGAGGTCGACGAAGTCGAGCACCGCGTCGTTCGCCGCCGCCAGCAGGGTCAGCTTGTCGCCGTTCTTGTCGAGCGCGAACCCGAGGTCGAGGTCGGCCGCCGCCCACAGCAGCAGGTGCTGGCCGGGCTCGATCTGCCCCTCGGTCCCGACCCACCGGTCACCGTCGGAGTTCCGGAGCGCGAGGTCCGCGAGCGCGACCGGCTGGTCGCCCGTGTTGATCAGCTCGACCCAGTCCGGGAGCGACGCGCCGTCCGGGCCGTTGATCGTCGACTGGTTGTTCGACATCAGCTCGTTGATCCGCATCCCGGCGAGGTCGGCCGGGGGCGGGGTCGTGCCGGTGTCGCCGGTCTCGGTCGAACCGTCGGTGTCGGTGTCGGTGTCGGTGTCGGTGTCGGTCGGCGGGCCGTCGCCCGAGGGCTCGCCGCTGCAACCGACCGCGAACACGACCAGGGCCAGACTGCGGATCATCGTCGACCTCTCTCGCCGGGGCATGCCCGGATCGTCACCGGATCGTCACCTGGAATCGGCGGGGGATCCACGTCGTCCCGCGCCGACCGGATCGTGGTACGCTGTGTCCATGGCGGCGATCCGACGTGGCCCGCTCCAAGTGGTCAGCCTGCTCGCGCCCTCGGTCGTCCCGCGGGTGCTCGGGTGGGGCTCGGTCGCCATCGGGGTCGCGATCTTCCTGTGGACGAGCCCGGTGTCCCCGTGCGCGTTGTGGCGGGCGGACGTGATGCTCGGCCACGGCAACCCGTACGGGGCCACGCTCCTGTACGACCAGATCGCCAAGACGAACCCGCTGCCGAACGTCCGGGCGGCGGCGCTCGAGCGGAGCGCGCTCACCTGGTCGGTCGAGCTCGGGATGCCGACCAACGCGCGCGATCGGCT
>JBEBJW010000674.1:0-4728 GCA_040079715.1 Myxococcota bacterium
CGCGACCACCACGCCCGCCACCGCCGCGGCGACCACGATCGCCACGATCACGATCCCGCCGAACGCCCCACCGAGCACCGGCAGGACCACGTTCGCCCGGGACGGGGCGTGGTCCTCGTGCGGGTCCCACCCCCGATCGCCCCCGAGGTGGGGCGCGAGCGACTGCGGCGGACTGCCCGCCCGTTGGCGCAGCGTGGTCGACGAGCGCTCGGCGGCCGGCATCCGACCCGGCGGCTCGCGATCGTAGCCCAGCAGGCCCTCGTCCGACCCCGGCTCGTCCGCGTAGTCCGGGCGCATCACGGCCTCGAGGAACGACGCCGGCATCCGCCCGAGGTTCACCGTGGCCGGGTCCGCCGTGCTCGGCGTCGCGAGGTTCCGGACCGACTTGCCGCGGGGGCGCATCACGGTCGCCGGATCCTCCGCGTCTTCGAACGCCGCCGACAGCTTCCGCCGATCGTGGACCACCGTCTCGGAGTCGTCGTCGTCGTCCTCCGGCTCCGGGAGCCGCAGCGGACCGCCGAACCCGCCCGGCCGCATCCCGAGTCCGCCGCTCCCGCCGGCACCGCTCCCACCTCCCAGCCGGCCAGCGCCCAGCCGGCCAGGGCCCAGCCCGATCGCAGCGCCGCTCGGGGTCACGTTCCGCATCGGCGCTCCGGGGTGGGTGGGTCCGTCGTGGCCGGGAGTCTCGAGGCCGGGGTCCGCCGGACCGCGCGCACCACGTCCCCCGAGCTGGCCGGCGAGGCGCCGGTCCAACCAGGTCTTCATCGGATCGTCCTGGCGGCGGTCGCCCGGGATCGGTGCCTCCTCCACGGAGGGAGTGTAGATCGCCGGGGCGGTCGATGTCCCGCCCGGATCGGATCGCGCGGGTTTCAGCGCCGGATCCGTCCACCGACGCCGGGACCGAGCCGCGGCGCGTCCCCCACGCGGTGGGCTCGACCCCCGCGTCGGATACACTGGCCGAGCCGGGGACGCAGGGGTGCGGAACCGATCGGGAGCGTGGACCGGTGCTGCTCGCGTGGTGGATGACCGACGCCCACGCCGCCGACGCGAGCCCCGCGGGATCGCTGTCGACCGTGCTGGTGCTGCTCGCGGTGGTCGGGTCGGCGTACCTGCTGACCCACTTCGTGGTCGAGCGCGCCCAGCAGCGGTTCCTGTTCGTGTCCGGCCTCGAGTACGTGGTCCTCGGCGTGTTGCTCGGACCGCACGCCCTGCCGCAGATCCAGCCGTTCGCGGACCTGACCCGCCTCGCGCCGGTGTTCGCGTTCGCTGCCGGGTGGGTCGGGCTGCTGTACGGGCTCGACGCGCGCTCCGCCCCGGTCGAGGCGCGCCCGCTCCGGATCGCGGTCCTCGACGCGGTGGTGACCGGGGTGGTGGTGACCGCGGCCGCGCACTGGTGGTTCCAGGCGGGCCTGGTCGCCCCGCCCGCGCCGCCCCGCGAGGCGTGGAGCACCGCGATCCTGCTCGGGTGCGCGGCCGCCGCCGGGTCGAGCTCGGCGGTCGAGCTGCTCCAGTCGCGGTACGGCCAGCTCGCGACCCGCCTGCTGCCGCTGCTGAAGCGGACGTCCCGGTTCGGGGACCTCGTCGCGATCGGCGCGTTCGGCCTCGTGTTCTGCTGGTTCCACCAGGGCACCACCCTCACCGCCGAGCCGGTCGGGCCGCGGGAGTGGTTCGTGCTGACGGTCGGGCTCGGGGTGGTGCTCGGCTGGCTGTTCGCGATGTTCCTCGGCGACGACCGGAGCGAGAACAGCGTGTTCCTCGCGATGGTGGGCACCCTGCTGCTCGCGTCGGGGGCGGCGTTCTTCCTGAACCTGTCGGCGGTGTTCGTGAACCTCGTGCTCGGGCTGGTCCTCGCCCAGACCCGGTTCGGGGACCAGCTCCGGACCCAGCTCGAGCAGACGGCGAAGCCCGCCCGGCTCGTGCTGCTGCTGTTCGCCGGCTCGCAGTGGCGCCCGGTGCCGCTGGTGCCGGCGGCGCTGGTGGTGCTCGGGTTCCTCGGGCTGCGGATGCTGGCGAAGGTCGTCGCGTCCGCGGTCGGTACCGCGGGCACCCCGCTCCGGGCGGACCTGTTCCGCGGGTTGATCGCCCAGGGCGACGTGGCGGTCGCGATGGCGCTGTCGTTCCGGCTGGTGTACGACGGCCCGACGGTCGACCTCGCGTACACCGCGGTCCTGGTCAGCGTCGCCGTCAGCGAGCTGATCGGGCCCCGGATGCTCCGCGGCCTGCTGGTCGACGCAGGGGAGCTCGGGCAGGACCTCGGCCCGGTGCCGTCGGCGTCCCCGGCGTCGATCGCCGCCACCGCGCCCGCTGCGCCCGAGCGGAGCTGACGTGGCCGGACCCGCCCGCTCGCTGACGCATCCGGCCGACGTGCTGCGCAAGGCGCTGATCGTGGCGTCGCTGATCGGCGGGATGCTGCTGCTGCACCAGTTCGCGGTGCCCGGCAACGAGTTCGACCCGCGCGGGCTGCTGTCGCTCGGGTTCGTGGTCCTCGCCGCGTACACCGTCGGCGAGCTCGCCGGGATCGTCCGGATCCCGCACATCACCGGCTACGTGCTCGCCGGGATCCTGTTCGGTCCGTCGGTCGCGCACCTGCTGGCGACCGTGATCCCCGCCGTGTCGGACCTCCCGCCGCTCGACGACGGGATCGTGTCCCGCAAGGTCCTCGCGCAGCTCGCCCCGATCGACGCGCTCGCCCTCGCGATGATCGCGCTCAGCGCCGGCGGCGAGCTGAAGCTCGACGAGCTGCGGAGCAGCATCCGCCACGTGCTCGCCACCACCCTCGGGATGGTCGGGGCGGTGGTGGTGCTGGTCACCGGCTACGTGCTGCTGGTCACCGCGATCGCCCCGTCGGCGCTGCCCGGGTTCATCGGCCTCGACGCGCCGACCACCCTCGCGCTGGCCCTGGTGGTGGCGGTGCTGGCTGCGGCGACGTCCCCGGCGGTGTCGATCGCGGTGATCGCGTCGACCGGGGCGAAGGGCCCGGTGACCACCACCGTGCTGACCGGGGTGGTGGTCGGCGAGATCACCGTGGTGCTGCTGTTCTCGGCCACGAGCTCGGCCGCGCTGAACCTGCTCGGCGGGACCGGCGACGTCTCGGTGCTCGACGCGCTCGCGTCGGTCGGGCTGTCGGTGGTGATCGGCTCGCTCGTCGGCGCGTCGATCGCGCTGTACCTCCGGTACGTCGCGGCGGAGATCCTGCTGTTCCTGGTGTCGGTGATCTTCGCGACCACGTTCGTGGTCCAGGAGGTCCACGGCGAGGCGGCGGTCGCGTTCATCGCGGCGGGGCTGGTGGTCGGAAACTTCTCCGACCGCGGCGAGACGCTGATCCGCGAGGTCGAGCGGCTGTCGCGCCCGGTGTACGTCGTGTTCTTCGCCCTCGCCGGCGCGAAGCTCGACATCGTCAGCCTGTGGTCGCTGCTGCTGCCCGCGCTCGGGCTGCTGGTGGTCCGCGGCGCGGGGGTGTACTTCGGGTCGCGCGGCGGCGCCCGGCTCGCCGGCGCCCCCCCGACGGTCGAGAAGTACGCCTGGATGGGGTTCGTGTCGCAGGCCGGCCTCGCGATCGCCCTCGCCGGCCAGGCCCGGGCGGTGCTGCCGACCGAGACCGGCGTGGCGCTGTACTCGATCGCGCTGTCGGTGATCGCGCTGAACGAGATGATCGGCCCGCTGGTCCTCCAGACGGGGCTCGGGCTCGCCGGCGAGATCGGCGGAGGGACGTCGCTCGCGGACCCGGTGACCCCGGTGGGCGACGATCCGGACGAGGTCGCGGCCTGGCCGCCCCCGGTCGACGCGGCCGACGCGTGGGACAGCCCGCGGTCCGGCGGCGCCGGGAGCGAGGCCCTCGACGCCGCGACCGGCGCGCTCGAGCTCGACCTGCGGACCCTGGTCCACGAGCACGTCGATGTCCCGATCGACGACCGGCGGGTCCACACCGAGCAGTGGCTGCGGGTGCTCCGGCGGGAGTGGCTCCGGGTGGTCCGGCGAGCCCAGGGACGGGTCGGGCCGGCCGAGGACCTCGCCGAGCAGCTCCGGAGCGACGTGGCCGAGCTGGCCGGGCGGTGGCGGGCGCTGGTGGCCGATCGATCGGCCCAGCCCACATGGATCGAGTCGGCCGGGCTCCAGCCGCTGGCGGACGCGGTCGATCGGCACGCTCAGGCGCTGCCGGTCGCGGTCCGCGCCGGGGTGGTCGATCAGCTCCTCGCCCCGCGCGCCGAGCCGGTGCTGCCGAAGGTCCGGCGCGCGTGGACCCGCCTGCGCAACCGGTGGGTCGCGGTGCGGCGGTCGGTCGACCTGCGCGAGCTCGGGCGGTACCACCTGTCCGGGCAGCTCCCGGCGCGGATCGAGGAGCTCGCGGCGCTGCTGGCGCGGGCGGACGACCACCTCGCCGACACCGTGACCCGCCTGTTCGGGCGGATCGCCGACCAGGTCGAGGAGGCCGCCCGGCTCGCCGAGCAGGGTCGCCCGGCGGACGAGGTCCACGCCGCGCTCGACGCCGCCCGGGCCGCGGTGGATCCGCGGTTCGTCCAGGCGCAGTCGGACGTCGCCGCGATCGCCGCCGACGCGGTCGGACGGGCCGCCCGGCTGGTCGGCGGCGCGCTGGCCGAGGTCCGCCGCGACGCCGCCGCGGTCGGGACGGTCGATCTGCCGCGGTGGCGCCGGCGGTTCGCCCGGGTGTTCGCCGAGCGGAACCGGGGGCTGTCGGCGTTGGCGGCAGCGATCCGGAACGGGCGCCAG
>JBEBJW010000675.1:0-4728 GCA_040079715.1 Myxococcota bacterium
GACCCGCTCGAGCGCCTCGTCCGCCTCCTGGTCCCGCCCCCGCGCCACCAGGGCCGCCGCGAGGCCGAGCTGCGCCAGGGCTTCGTCTGCGTGCCCGAGGGCCCGGAACCGCCGGCGGGCCGACCGGTACTGCTCGACCGCCCGCTCGGCCTCCCCGACCGCGAGCCACGCGTCACCCGACCGGAGCGCCGCCACCGCGGTCGCCGTCCGCGCGCCGGCCGCCTCCGCCGCGACCGACAGCCGGTTCAGCGCCCGCCGGGCCGACCGGTACCGGCCGCCCGCCACCGCGACCAGCGCGGTCTCGAGCCACAGATCGAGCGACGCCGGCTCGGTCGGCGCCACCACCAGCAGCGACGCCCACTCGACCTGGAGCCGTGCGTCCTCGACCCGCCCGATCCCGCGGAGCGCCGCGCTGGTCAGGACCTCCGCCGCGCCCTGGCGCTCCGACACCCGCCAATCCGACCCGCGTGCTCGAGCGCCGCCGGGCCGTCCGCGAGCTCGAGCGCGATCTCGGCGAGGTTCCGCTCGGCCGCGAACGCCGACCCGGGCGCGTCGCCGGCGACCCGACGCTGGCGGGCCGCGGCCACCCGGGCCTCCTCCGGGCGCCCGAGCGCGAGCAGCACCCGCACCCGGTGGCCCTCGATCTGCGCCCGCCGGAGATCGTCCGCCGGGAGCGCCGCCGCCACCCGGTCGACCAGCTCGAGCAGCTGGATCGCCCGCCCGAGGTCGCCGACCCCGGCGTCGAGGGCCGCGAGCAGCGCGGGCAGCGCCTCGTCGCCGTGACCGGCCGCCACGAGGTGCACCGCCCGCCGCTCGGCCGCCGTCGGGTCCACCACGCGGGCGCACGCGCGGTGGATCGCCGCCGCCCGGCCCTCGGCCTGCGCCCGGCGGGTGATCGCGTCCCGGAGCATCGGGTGGACGAACGACCACCGCTCCGCCGCGGCCGACACCCGGACCAGGTGGTGGCCGAGCAGCGACAGCACCAGCATCGGCGAGGCGTCGAGCCCGAGCTCCGCGCACGCGGACTGCCACTCGCCGGGCACCACGTCCGGACCGAGCACCGCGGCGACCTCGAGCGCGGCCCGCCAGTCGTCGCGCCCGGCGAGCACCTCGTCGAGCGCCTGGACCCACGGAGCCTCGGTCGCCGGCGCGGGCGACACCTGCGCGTCGGCGCACAGCCGGAACCCGTGCGGTCCTGGCTCGAGGATCCGCCGCTGGGCCCAGTCGTGGACCAGCTGGACCTGAAACAGCGGGCTCCCGCCGCCCCGCCGCGCGATCTCGGCCGACACCGCCGGATCGAGCGGCAACAACCGCCGCGACAGCGCCGCGCTCGCCTGCTCGGACAGCGGCCCGATCAGGTACGCCTCGGTGTGGGGCAGGGTCGCGATCGCGCCGAGCAGCTCGTCCTCGACCGGCTGGCCCGCCAGCGCCTCGTCGTCCGCGGTCAGCACCCACACCGCCGGCGGGGACCGGCCGTTCGCGAGGATCCACCGCACCGCCTCGAGCGACCCCGCGCCCCACTGGACGTCGTCGAGGACCACGATCGGGGTCCGCTCGCGCGCCACCACCTGCAGCACGTCGGCGACCACCTCCGGCCACGGCCGATCCCCACCCCGGGCGCGGTCGATCCCGCGGGTGAGCAGGGCCGCGGCGGTGCACGCGTCCGGGGCGGCGAGCCCGCACGCCTGCAGCCGCACCCCGAGGTCGACCTCCCCGTCGGGCGACCGCGGATCCACCGGGAACCGCCGGCGGATCGCCCCGACGATCCCGAGGTCCGGCGGGCCGCCGAGGTGGTGCCCGCCGATCAGCGGGATCGCCGCTCCGAGCTCGTGCCCGCGGGTCGCGAGCCACCGCGCCAGGCGGGTCTTGCCGACGCCGTGGGCGCCGCGGAGGATCACCACCCGGACCTTGCCGTCGACCGCCGACCGGAGGGCCCGCCACAGCCGCTCGCGCTCGCGGGTCCGCCCGACCACCGGCGGCTCGCGGATCGCGGCCAGCCCGAGCCCGGTGACCGGCAGGACCTCCGCCGCGCCCTGGCGCTCCGACACCCGCCAATCCGACCGGAGGCGCGCGCTCGGCGTCGGCAGGCCCGCGAGCGGGGCGAGGTCGCGCCGGGCGTCGGCGGCGAACCGGTAGCGCGCCTCGGGATCCTTGTGGAGCAACCGCCGGATCCACCCTTCGACCCCCGCCGGCAGCTCGAACCTCGCCGCGAACGGCCGGAGCCCGCCGTGGACCTGCGCCTCGAGCACCTCGCGCGGAGCCCCCTCGCCGATCGGCATCTCGCCGGTGACGCACCGCCAGGCCAGGCACCCGAGCGCGTACAGGTCCGTCCACGGCCCGAGCTCCTCCCACCGGCCGCGGACCTGCTCGGGCGCCATGTAGTGCGGGGTGCCGCGGACGAAGTCGTCGTCGGGGTTCGCCGGGCCGACCACCCCCATCCCGAAGTCCGACAGCTTGGCCCCCGGTCGCCGGCCGCCGAACAGCACGTTGTCCGGCTTCAGGTCGAGGTGGAGGACCCCGCGCGCGTGGGCGTGGGCGAGCGCGTCGAGCAGCTCGATCAGCACCGGCGCGAGCTCGCCCCAGTCGAGCGACCGCAACCGGCGGCGGAGCGAGCCGTCGTCGGCGAGCTCCATCGCGTACCACGGGGTGCCCGCCGCGAGCGCCCCGTCCGACCGGGCCGCGGCCGCGGCGTCGATCACGCCCACGTCGTACACCTGGACGATGTTCGGGTGGTCGAGCGCCACCACCGCCCGGACCTCGAGGTCGAGATCGTTCCGGAGCACCCGCCGATCGGCGGTCTGGCGGACCACCTTGACCGCAGCGGCGATCCCGGACGGGGCGTGGACCGCGTGGTACACGGTCCCGGTCCCGCCGGACCCGAGCGGGTGACCGAGGACGAACGGCCCGAGCTGCACTGGGTCTCCCCTCGGCGGTGACGGGCCGAGCATACGCGATCCCGCGTTACGGAGGGCGATGGTCGACGCCCACACCCACCTCGACTTCGCGGAGTTCGACGCGGACCGCGACGCGGTGGTGGCCCGGGCCCGCGCTGCCGGGGTGGCGACGTTCGTGGTGTGCGGCTCGGATCCGGACCGGTGGGACCACGCGGCCGCGATCGCCCGCGCGCACGGCGGGGTGGCGGCGCTCGGGATCCACCCGTGGACCGCGTCCGGGCTCGACGCCGACGGGCTCGCGCCGTGGCTCGACCGGCTCCGCGCCTGGACCGGTCCGATCGGCGAGATCGGGCTCGACGCGCTGTGGGCCACCGACGACGTCGCGCGGGCGAACCAGCGGCGGGCGGTGCGGGAGCAGCTCGCGCTGGCGCGGGACCGAGACGCGGTGGTGGTGCTGCACTGCGTCCGGGCGTACCCGGAGCTGCTCGCGCTGGCGGTCCGCGACGGGCTGCCGCGGGCGGGCGGGATGGTCCACGCGTGGTCGGGGCCGCCGGAGCTCGTGCCCCGGGCGCTCGCCCTCGGGCTCCACCTGTCGTTCGGGCCGATGATCCTGCGGGATCGGGCGCGCAAGGCCCGGGCGTCGGTCCGGGAGGTCCCGGCGGACCGGCTGCTGGTCGAGACGGACTGCCCGAATATGCTCCCGCCCGGCGAGACGCGCGGCGAGCCGAGCCACCTGCCGCGGGTGGTGGCCGAGCTCGCGGCGCTCCGGGGGGAGGACCCGGCCGCGATCGCCGCGATCACCGCGCAGAACGCCCGCCGGCTGCTGTTCGGCGCCTGACGAGGGGGTGGGTCCCCGCGGTTCGGTTCGGGGATCCGCCCGACGCCCGGCGGCGCCGAGCTCCGGGTGGCGTCCCGTCGCGGCAGGCCCGACTCAGACCGGGACGGCGAACACCGGGCACTTCGCCCGCCGCAGGACCCGCTCGGTGGTCGAGCCGCGGATCGTGGACAGGAAGCTGTGCTCGCCGTGGGTCGCCATCGCGATCAGGTCGGCGTCGTGGGCGATCTCGGCCTCGAGGATCTGCTCCACCACCGAGCCCTGGCGCCGATCGGTCTTCCACATCCAATCGGCGCGGGGCGGCAGGGTCAGGGTCGGCAGGGTGGCGTCGGACCCGATGTGGACGAACGTGAACGCGACCGGTCCGGCGCCGATCGCCTCCATCAGCCGGGTGAGCTCGTCGACCAGCGGCTGCTGCGGGACGCTCGACGTGATCGGCACCAGGACCCGCGACGCGCGGATCCGCCCGGTCTCGGGGTCGACGAGGCCGCGCGCCCGGTCGGACACCAGCAGGGTCGCCTTGTGGACGTCCCGGATCACCGGCTCGGCGATCGACGGGCTGGCGAGGCGCTCGAACCCGCTGCGGGCGTGGGTCCCGAGCACCAGCAGGTCCGGGTGGAGCTCGAGCACCCGACGGGCGACCGCGGTCGGGAGGTCGCCGTCGGTCGGGACGGCGTCGACCGGGTGGACGCGGATCCCGAGCGCCTCGAACTGCTCGGGGGTCGCGGAGGTCGGCAGCACGCCCCACCGCTCGAGCAGCGTGCGCACCGTCGGCAGGCGGCGCCAGGTGGCCTCGGGGTGCTCGCCGTCGGCGACGTGGAGCAGGAACAGCTCGGCCCGGGCCCGGACGACGAGCGCGAGCGCGTGGGCGAACAGGTCGACGCTGTCGGCCGAGAGGTCGGTGGCGAGCACGATCCGGCGCAACGGCGCCGATGTGGGATCCGCGGTGGGCATGTCGGTCCTCCCTGCCCCGTCCCTAAGCACCGCCGGGTCCGGTCG
>JBEBJW010000676.1:0-4718 GCA_040079715.1 Myxococcota bacterium
GTCCACCACCCCCGCGATGGGGGCCCGATCCAGCACCAGGTGGTCCCACCCCGCCGGCAACGTCGTCGGCGCGGTCGATGGGTCCGCGCTCGAGTCCCTGTCCGGCGGGTCGACCGCCACACAGGACCACATCACCAAGGCCAACATGGGGCCTCCCGCCAGAACCTATCCCGGCGTGACGCCGCCCGCGGTACCATCGGACGAACGGCCCCGATCGGGCCCGGAGGGCCGATGCAGCTCGGGGCGATCCTGGCGCGCAACAAGCGGAAGGCCGCAGCGGTCACGGCGTGGGCCGCGGTGACGATCGCGGTCGTGGCGGTGCGGGCCTGGGGGTACCGCGACGCCCCCACCTGGCTCGTGCCGGTCGCGCGCGGCTCGGCGGCCGGGATCTACCTGAACTCCGCGCTGGTGCTGCTCCCGATGCTCCGCCTGACCCTGTCGCGGTCGTGGACCCAGCCCCTCCGGCGGGTGTTGGCGCTGCACGCGGCGATCGAGGCCCACGCGTGGGCCGGGGTCGCGATCCTCGCGTTCTCGGCGGTCCACGTGGCCGCCTACCTCGGGCTGTGGTGGGCGGAGACCGACCTGTTCCGGGCGGTCGCCCGTCCGGTGCCGCTGTGGACGGGGATCGCGCTGGTGCCGCTGTTCGCCGCGCTGGGGTGGGGCGCGCGGGTGCGCACCGGAGGTCCGTTCGAGGGGTTCTACTTCACCCACTTCCTGTCGATCCCGATCGGCGCGCTGTGCCTGGTCCACGCCCCGTGGTTCCCGGCGATCGTCGGGGTGCCGCTCGGGGCGTTCCTGGTCGATCGGCTGCTCCGGTTGCTGTGGATGACCCGCGAGGCCCGGATCGCGTCGCTCGCGGTCGAGGGGCGCGACCTCGCGGTGGTGCTCGATCGGCCGCCCGGGTTCGCCTACCGGTCGGGTGACTACGCGTTCCTGTGCATCCCGGCGATCTCCCGTGTCCAGTGGCACCCGTTCTCGTTGACCAACGCCCCGTCCGACACCGCCGGCCTCGCGTTCCGGATCCGGCTCGCGGGCGAGTGGACCCGCGCCCTCGCCGCGCTCGCGCCCGGCACCCCGGTCCACGTCGACGGCCCGTTCGCGACCCCGTGCCGGGATCTGCACGGCTGCCCGCGGGCGGTCGTCGTGGCGGGCGGGATCGGGATCACCCCGTTCGTGTCGTTCTTGTCCGAGGTGCGGGTCGACGTCCGCGCGGGGCGCCCGCCGCCGTTCGACCGGCTCCACCTGTGGTGGCTCGAGCGGGACGTGGACTCGTTCCGCGCGTTCTACCCGCTGCTCGACGAGCTCGAGCGCGCGCTCGGCGGGGCGCTGACGGTGTCGCTCGTCACCCGGGCCGGAGGCGACGCGCCGCTGCCCCGCCTCGCGACCACCCGCCCCGTCGCGTGGGACACGGCGCTGATCGAGCTCCGCAGCGACGGACTCGACGGCGCGACGGTATTCTTCTGCGGCCCGCCGGGGCTGTCGGCGGTGCTGCGCGCCGCGAGCCGGGGGGTCGGGTTCAAGTTCCGGACCGAGAGCTTCTGAGCCAGGAGGCCCGATGTCGCTTCGCGCGCTCGATCTTCGGTGGAAGGCCCTGGTCGCGGGGTGGTCTCCTGCTGCGGACCCCGGTGTGGTCGAGCGGATCGCGACTCAGCTCGACGACTTGCGGGTCCAGTGGCGCCGGGACGCCGAGCGTGCGGTCGAGGAGGGCACCCTTCCGGCCGACGTCGAACACCCCGAGGACGAGGACCGCGAGCCGGCCGAGCCCCCAGACGGGACGTTCGACCCCGGCGGGCTGCGCGAGCTGCTCGCGGCGTTGGCGGACGCAGGCGAGCCCGACCTGCCGGAGGAGCTCGATCCCGGGGTGTGGCTCGACCCCGACGCGCGGTCGGCCGGCGACCTCGGCCCCGAGGCGGCGCTGTTCGTGCCGATCGCGGTGTGGAGCGGGTTCACGTTCCTCGGGCGGGACCTCGGCGACGCCGGCACCACCCCGTGGGCCCGCCTCGTGCCGCTGTTCTTCCGGATCGCGCAGGTCCTCGACGACCCGGACCCCGATCCCTACGCGCTCGAGGCGCTCGACGAGGCGCTCGAGTACCCGCTCGGCGACGACGGATGACGGGTCGGGCGCGCCTACTCGACCACGAACGAGGTGAGGATCGTCCCGGCGTCGAAGTCGAGCGCCAGGATCTGGTCGCCGTGCGCCTCGACTCCGATCTCGAGCGCGAGATCGAGGTGGTCCCGGTCGCCGGTCCACTCGAGCACGTCGACGTCGCCGAGCGTGCGCACGTCGATCACCTCGCGGAAGTCGACCGACGAAGCGCTGTCGTACACGACGAACAGGCCGGTCTCGCCCGGGGTCGCATACGACGGCTCGACGTACGGGTCGGACGCCGACAGGCCATCGCCTGGGCCGTTCCCCTTCCAGTCGTCGACGTGGAACACACAGCCCGTGGCGAGCACCGACACCCAGGCGAACAGCGACCTCGACATCTCGACCTCCTCCGGTGACCGAGGTTCGACACCGGTGGGTCGGCGAGGTGTCACCTCCGTCGGGTCACTGGGCGGTGATCGCGCTGTGGCGGCCCCGGAGCACGTACTTCTGGATCTTGCCGGTCGCGGTCTTCGGCAGCTCGGTCACGAACCGGAACGCGGTCGGGCACTTGAAGTGGGCGAGGTGGGCCCGGACGAAGGTCCGGAGCTCGTCGTCGGTCGCGGCGGCGCCGGCCCGGAGGATCACGAACGCGTGCGGCGTCTCGCCCCATCGCTCGTGCGGCATGCCCACGACGGCCACCTCCTGGACCGCGGGGTGACGGAGCAGCAGCCCCTCGACCTCGACCGACGAGATGTTCTCGCCGCCGCTGATGATCACGTCCTTGATCCGGTCCCGGACCTCGACGAACCCGTCCGGGTGGACCACCGCCGCGTCCCCGCTGTGGAACCACCCGCCGGCGAACGCGGTCGCGGTGGCGTCCGGGTCGTCGTAGTAGCCCTTCATCACCACGTTCCCGCGGACCACGATCTCGCCGATCGACGCGCCGTCCCACGCGACCTCGCGGCCGTCGTCGTCGAGCACCCGGAGCTCGCCCGACGTGATCAGCTCGACGCCCTGGCGCGCCTTGACCACCGCCCGGTCCGCCGGTGCCAACGCGAGGTGCTCGGGGCGAGGCTCGCACACCGTGATGAACGGCGCGGTCTCGGTCAGGCCGTACACGTGGGTGATGTCCCACCCGAGCTCGCCCTCGATCCGGGCGATCGTCGCGGCGGCAGGCGGCGCCCCGGCGGTCAGCACCCGGATCCCGCGGGGGGCCTGGCTCCGCCCGGCGTCGTCGGCGTTCGCGATCGCGATCAGCACGGTGGGGGCGGCGCACAGCACGGTGATCGACTCGGCGACCAGCGCGTCGAAGATCCGCGCCGGCTCGACCCGCGGCAGGCAAACGTGCGTCCCCCCGACCGCGGTGACGATCCACGTGAAGGTCCAGCCGTTCGCGTGGAACATCGGCAGGGTCCACAGGTACCGCACCGCAGGCGTCAAGTGGACGTGGACCATCGTGCCGACCGCGTTCAGGTACGCGTTGCGGTGGGTGATCATCACCCCCTTCGGGCGCGCGGTGGTGCCGCTCGTGTAGTTGATCGTCAGCAGGTCCGTCTCGCGGATCTCCGGCCGGTCGAACACCCCGTCGGAGCTGGCCACCGCCTGCTCGTAGTCGACCCACCCGTCTCGGATCGGCCCGCCGAGCGCCACGAACGCCCGGACGTTCGGGAGCTGCGCCCGCACGGACTCGAGCGCGTCGACGTAGTCCGGATGGGCGCACACGATCGTCGCGCCGCTGTGGACGATGATGTACACGAAGTCGTCGGCGGTGAGCCGGTAGTTGATCGGCACCAGGACGGCGCCGAGCTGGGGGACCGCGTAGAACGCCTCGAGCTCGGCGTGGGTGTTCGGGGCGACGTACGCGACCCGATCGCCCGGTCGGACGCCGAACGTGCGCTGGAGCACTGCGGACCATCGGTCGCACCGGTCGAACCACTGCCGATAGGTCCACCGGTCGGCGCCGTCGACCACCGCCTCGCGATCGGCGTACAGCCGCCGGCTCCGGCGCATGAACTCGAGCGGGGTGAGCGGCGTCTCCATCGGTGCCTCCGGCCCCCCAGTGTACGTCAGCGGAGGCGCCCGGCGGCGGCTCAGCACCCGCGCGATCGCGTCCGGATCGGCCGGCTTGGTCAGGTGGTCGTCGAACCTGGCATCGGCGGTGCCGTACCCGGTCAGCGCGACCAGCAGGACGCCGTCGGCGGCCGGGTCCCGGCGGATCGCGCGGGCGACCTCGTACCCGTTGGTCACCGGCAGCCCGATGTCGACCAGCGCTGCGTCCGGCCGCTCGCGTACGATCACGTCGACCGCGGTGCGCCCGTCGGCGACGTCGATCACCTGGTGGCCGTACCCCTCGAGCAGCGGGCGCATCATCAGCCGCGCGTCCGGCTGGTCCTCGACCACCACCACCCCCTCGACCCGCGCGCCCGGCGGCTCCTCGCGCGGAGGGGACGGCCTCGCGCCCCGGTGGGACGGCAGCCGGACCAGGTTCGCGAACACCTGCTCGAGCGACTCGCAGCCGTGGCGCTGCTCCAGCTCGGCGACGGGGCCTTCGTCGACGATCTTCCCCGCCCGAATGACGCCCGCATGCGTGGCCAGGCGCTCGGCGATCTCGAGCACGTGCGTGGTGAGC
>JBEBJW010000677.1:0-4718 GCA_040079715.1 Myxococcota bacterium
GGGACGCAGGCGCATCAATTGTCCCGCAGCCCGGGCCCACTCCCACGGCAAATTTCCCTGACGCGGTCATCGGTTCGAGGCCGATCAGCACCGCTGGAAATTTCCGTGTGAGCCTCCGGGCCCGGTCCGCTCAATTCTGCGCCTTCCACCGGGCTTCGGCCCAGTCCACGAGGTCTTCCCTGCGGATCTTGCTGTTGTGCCGGGCGTCGGTCGGGAACCCGGGGTGCGGGAGGAACGCCGCGATCCGCCCCTCGACCGCGGTGCCCTCGGCGAGCCGCCGCAGCGCCTGCTCGGTGTCGGCGGTGAACGCCTTGCCCGGCTCCATCTCGACGCACAGCACGGCGACCTGCGCCCCGCGCGGCCCGAGCCCGATCAGCGCGGTCCGGAACACGTCCGGGTGCTCGTTGAAGATCCCCTCGACCGCGTCCGCCCCGAGCACGACCCCGTCCGCCCCGACCACCCGGTGGGCCTTCCGGCCGCAGAACCACAGCCGACCGCGCGGGTCGAGGTACCCGAGGTCCCCCATCCGGTGCAGCACCCGGTCCCCGTCGTGGACCTTCGCCGCGACGTTCGCCTCGTCGGCGTCCTTGTACGCCCGGCTGACCTGGACCCCGCCGGCGACGATCTCGCCGAGCTGGCCGGTCGGCAGCGCGAGGTCCGGCGTCCAGCTCGGCATCGGCTCGTCGGTGATCGGCACGATGTGGATCGACGCGCCCGGCGCCAGCTTTCCGACGCAGGTGCCGCCGCCGCGGGCGGTGTGGGTCCAGGTCTCGCCGAGCACCTCGTCGGTGCCGATCCACGTCAACGGCATCGCCTCGGTGGCACCGTACGGGGTCCAGACCTGGGCGCCGGGCGACAACACCCCTTGCATCCGACGGTGGAGGTACGCCGGGATCGGCGCGCCGACGGTCAGCAGGATCCGGATCGACGGGAGGGTGATCCCGCGGTCCACGCAGTGCCGCGACACCCGCTGCCAGACGATCGGGCTCGCGAACGCCACGTCCGGGCGCAGGTCGTGGATCGCCGCCACGAACGCCGCCGGGTCCGCAGCGCCCGGCTTCGCGAAGTTCATCTTCGGCAGGATCGAGGTCAGCCCGAGGCACAGATCGAACAGCGCGAACGCGGCGAACGCCTGGAGGTCCTGCTGGCCGGGGACGAACGCGAACATCTCCCGCAGCGCCTCGACCTGGGCCGCGAACATCGCCTGGTTCGACGTCACCCCCTTCGCGGTCCCGGTCGAGCCACTGGTGAACAGGATCGCCGCGTCGTCGTCGGCGTCGCGATCGGCGAGCGGGACCGGGTCGTCGCCGGCCACCCGGCACGACGCGAGGGTGGCGCCGCCCCAGAACCACCGGCGCCCGGCGGTGATCGCGACCTCGACGCTGGCGAACGCGCGGCGGGCGTACAGGGTCTTCACCGCGTGGACCGCCGGCAGCGCGACCATCACCCGCGGGCGGGTCCGCTCGATGCACACGAGCAGGTTGGCGAGGCCCATCCCCGGGTCGAGCACCACCGGGACCGCGCCGACCGCGAACAGCGCCGTCACCACGGCGTAGAACTCGAGCCCGGGCCGCAGGAGCAGCAGCGCGCGGTCGCCGGGGCCGATCCCGAGCGCCCGGAACCCGTGGGCGAACGCGTCGCTCTCGCGCCCGAGGTCGGCGTAGGTCCACCGGGTCCACCGGGGCGCGGCGGTCGTGTAGTCCGGGGCGGGCACGACGAGCGCGGTCGCGTCCGGCGTGGCGGCGACGTGGCGCCTCACCAGCCCGGCGACGTTGTACCCTCCCATTCGACCGACCCCCGCGCCGGCTTAACCGGTCGCCGAGGCGGGTTCGCGCCGGTGGCTCGGGTTCGCGATACGTCGCGCGACTGCGGTACCTCCACACGAGGTTGCGCGTCCGGGACCTCGACCGCGCGCTGGCGTTCTTCGTCGATCAGCTCGGGCTGAAGGAGCTCCGCCGGCGGGAGTCGCCCGCCGGGCGGTTCACCCTGGTGTTCCTGTCGACGTCCGGGGCCGAGGACGAGCCCCAGGTCGAGCTGACCTACAACTGGGACGAGGCGGAGCCGTACCCGACCGGGCGGTTCTTCGGCCACCTCGCGTACGAGGTGGACGACATCTACGCGACCTGCGCCCGCCTGCAGTCGCTCGGGGTCACGATCCACCGCCCGCCGCGCGACGGGCGGATGGCGTTCGTGAAGTCACCGGACGGGCACAGCGTGGAGCTCCTCCAGTCCGGCGAGGCGCTGGCCCCGGCCGAGCCGTGGGCGTCGATGCCGAACACCGGAGCGTGGTAGGCGCCGCTCCCTGCCCCCTGGCTGGCTAGTGCGGCGTGACGTACAGGAACGCGTAGCACATCTCGTCTTGGGTGTTCTCGCCCCAGTGGACGGTGACCGGCGGGTCGTTCAGCTGGAGCGGGTTGTCGGCCGAGTTGTCCCAGGTGCAGTCGACCGACAGCGTGTCCGTCGTCTGCAGGGTCACCGGCTCGTCGAACCAATACGTCGGCTGGAGGGTGAAGTCGTACTCGCTCGCGCGGGAGATGCAGGTCTCGCCGCCGCCCTCGTTCTTCGCGTGGAAGTCGTACCCCGTGCCGAGCACGTGCATGTGCGGGAACGTCCCCCACACGTCCAACGGGACCGAGCTCACCCACGACACCGGGATCTGGTAGTGCTTGGTGTACGACGGGTCGCCGGCGGGGATGCTGAAGTACAGCGGGCCCGCCTCCCAGTAGAACATCTCCTTGTCGACCGTCGGCGCGGTGTCGAACGCGTAGCCCGGCTGATCCGCGATCTCGTCGGTCACGGACTCGAAGTAGTGCATCTGGATGATGAACTCGTCGCCCTCCTCCACCTTCATCCCCGTCCCGGCCGGGAACGTCAACGCCCCGCCCGACGGCGCCCAGGCGTGGATGATGTCACCCGGGAGATCGATGACCGAGCAGGCCCACGACTGCGACGCCTGGTCGGTGACCTTGCCGGCCGAGCCGCCGCCGCGATCGACCAGCAGCAGCGCGTGGTGGGTGATCTCGGGGTGGTCGATCAGGAACTCGACCGCGGTGAGGTACTCGTCCTGCTCGGCCCGGCCGATCAGGAAGCACCGGTACTCGTTGCCGTCGCGCCAGTCCGGGACCCGGGGCGCTGCCGACTTCAGCACGATGTCCGGCGACTCGAGCGTCGGGACCGTCCGCGGCTCGATCACCGTGCCCGGGTCGGTCCCAGCGGGCTCCCCGGCCTCGATCCACGCCGCCAGCGTGTCCCGCAGGGCCGGATCGACGGTGTACAGGTCCTGGTCCTGGTACGGGTGACAGCTCGGGTCCGCCGCGGGCGGTGGCATGGTCCCGGCGTCGATCTTGGCCAACATCACCTCGGCCCAGGCGGTGACCACCTCGTAGTCGAGGAACGATCCGGGGCCGAGCCCGGAGCCGGTGTGACAGCGGGCGCAGCTCTCGGCCAGCAACGGACGGAGATCCGCGTAGAACGTGACCGCGCCGGTGGTCGGGTCGGTGTCGGTGTCGGTGTCGGTGTCGGTCGGTTCGGTGTCGGTCGCCCCGTCGGTGACGGGACCGTCCGTGCCCGTCGCGCTCGGGTCGCCCCCGGTGCAGGCCAGCAACAGCGTCCAGATGAGCATCGGGATTCTCCGCGTGGTCCGGACCATGTCCCGACCGGGGACCGGTGGTGTGAAATCCGTGTCAGCGCCGAAACGTTCGACCGACCGCCGGACCGACGAGGACCGCCGACGCAGGGTACCCCGAGGCGGTGATCCGTTCCGACGGGTCCCGACATCAGCCCCCCGGGAGGGACCCGATGCGACGGTTCGCGATGATCTGGTGGGTGGCGCTGGGCTGCAACGGCGCCGACCCGGGCGACGCCCCTCCCGGCAACGTCGGGGACGGCGACGACGACGACGCCACCCCGTCCGTCCCGACCGACGACACCGACACCGACACCGACGGGTCGCCGACCGACAGCGGGACCCCCGACGACGACCAGGACGACGACGGGTTCACGGCCGATGTCGACTGCGACGACGACGACCCCGACCGGTTCCCCGGCGCCCCCGACGCGTGCGACGGGGTGGTCCGGGACTGCGACCGGACCTCGGACGACGGTCTCGTCACGGTCGACGGGGTCACCACGTTCGACGACCTCGGCGCGGCGCTCGCGGCCGCCGTCGACGGGTCCACCCTGGTGGTGTGCCCGGGCACGTGGGTCGGCCCGTTCACCGCGGCGGTCCCGGTGACCCTGAGCGCGTTCGGCAATGCCTTCGACACGACGCTGTCGGGCGACCACCTCGGCCCCGCGCTGACCGTGCCGGGCGGCTCGGCGGTCGGCGGGTTCGCGATCCGCGACGGTGAAGGCGGCGGGTTGGTCCTGTCGTCCGCCGGGACGCTCGACGTCGACGCCTGCCGGATCCTCGACAACCACGGCGTGGACGGCGGCGGCGTCGTCCTCGTGTCCGGCGGCGTCGCCCGGATCGAGCGGTCGGACATCGAGGGCAACGTCGCCGACGGGCGGGGCGGCGGGGTGTACGTCCCGGCCGGCGCGTCCGTCGACCTGTCCGACACCGTGATCAGCGAGAACACGGCCGGGATCGGAGGCGGCGGGGCCGCGCTGCTCGGCGGGACGATGTTCAGCGGCTCGTTCGAGGTGAACCGCGCCCTCGGCGAGGAGGGCGGTGGCGCGGTCCTGCTCACCGACGGCGCGACCACGACCGAGCTGTACGC
>JBEBJW010000678.1:0-4712 GCA_040079715.1 Myxococcota bacterium
CCGCCAGGGCCTCGGCCCCCCGCCCGAGCGCGACCAGCGCCCGCGCCCGGTAGATCGACACCACGAGGTCCCGGCTCTTGCCGCACACCGCGAGCGCGGCCTCGGCGTCGCCCCGCTCGAGCTCGATCTCGGCCAGCGCGACCCGGCACACCGGCGCGTCCGCCTCGAGCCGCAGCGTGCGCAGCACGTCCGCCGCCTCGTCGTGGCGATCGAGCGCCTGGAGGGCCTCGGCGTACGCGAGCCCGGCCCCGCGGCGGTCCGGGGCCAGCGCCAGCAGCAGCTCCGGCGCGATCGCCACCGTCACCTGGGCCGTCCGTCGTCCCGCCGGGTCCACACCGACCCGAGCGTGGCCGCCGCCTCCGCCGCCCGCCCGGCGACCAGCGCCTCGACCCCGTCGGCCCACTCGGCCTCGATCGGGGTCGGATCCGCGGCCCGGGCCGGATCCGGCGACCCGCCGTCCCCGAGCTTGGACGTCCAGAACAGCCCGGTGCCCGGCAGCCCGAGCGTGACCCGGGCGCCGGTGGTGCCGACGGTGACGTGGGCGCCCTGCGGCCCGACCGACACCGAGGCGCCGGACTTCGACAGGTTCAACGTCACCCCGGGTGCGATCTTCACCCGTCGCCAGAACCGGAACCCGCTGAAGTCCATCGGAGGCGCCTCCGCTGCCCCCCTATCGGGTGATGTACAACCCCGACAGGCACATCTCGTCCGACGTGGCCTCGCCCCACTGCACGTCGACCGCGTCCGGGCCGGCGTTGTCCCACCGGCACCACAGCTCGACGTCGTCGTTCGGCGCGACCACGATCGGCTCCTCGAGCGCGTACTGCCCCTGCCAGTGGAAGTCCCACGCCGGGACCTCGAGCGCGCACTCCTCCGCCCCGTCCGCGTGGTGGACCCGCACCCCGCCGCTCTGGCCGAGGGTGTGCATGTGGAGGCCGACCCGGTGGATCCGGAACGACTCGTTCGCCCCGAGCCCCAGATCGGTCGCGGTCGCGGCGAGCAGCCGGCCGGACATCGACCCCGACACCTGGACCCCGGTCGAGCCGGCGGGGATCTCCATCCCGCCCGGCAGCAGCCACCGGAAGTCGACCAGCGCGACGCCCTGGGCCGGGATGTCGACCGTCGGCGCGAGCCCGAACCGGATCACGGTGGTGTCCGGCTCGGGATCCGGGGTGGCGGTGGTGTTGTAGTGGATCTGCGCCACCACCTTCGACCCCGGCGCGACGTGGATCCCGGTCCCTTCGGGCAGCTCGACCACCCGGACCCCGGGGACCCAGCTCCCGAGCAGCGATCCCGGCGGGAACGAGTAGCACTCGAACCCCGGCCCCGGCTCGGCCGCGTCCTGGGCCTCGACGTCCGCCACGTCGCTCGGCGGCACCACCGACATGATCACGTGGTGGACGAGCTCTCGGCGACCCGGATCGACCTCGAACGCGGTCACGAACGTGTCGGTGGCCGGCGGCCAGTCCATCACGAAGCACCGGTAGTCGTCGGTCGACGGGCGCGCGGTGTACGGCTCGACCATCGCGATCTCGGCGTCGCCGACGAACGCGTCCTCCACGGGGTGGCTGACCGCGTCGGCCGGGTCGCCCTCGGGCGCGCCGGCCTCGACCCACGCGAGGAGGGTGGCCTTGTCCGCGTCCGGCAGCGAGCGATCGCCGAGCAGCGGCCGGCAGTCGTCGGACGGCGGCCACGGCGGCATCGTGCCCGCCTCGATCGCCGTCGCCACCGCGGGGGCCCACGAAGCCGCCGACGCGTAGTCGTCGAGCGGGAACGGGCCGATGTCGCCCGCGGTGTGGCACCCGGCGCAGCTCCGGGCCAGCACCGGCTCGGCGTCGCGCCAGTACGTCGGGCCCCCCGCCGTCGCGTCGTCGTCGTCGTCGCCGACGGTCGGGCTGCCGACGGTGTCGTCGTCGTCGCCCGGCGCCTGGCCGGTCGGATCCGCGCCGTCGCCGGACGCGCAGGCAGCCATCCACACCACCGCCGCCACCCATCGAGTCGTCACCGGCACCTCCGCGCGAACCGTAGCGGCGCCACTGTGCCACCGCGTGAGGCCGACGTGAAGATCTGTTTCCGCGGTACTACGCTCTGGAGATGCCGAAGCCGAAGCCGCTGGTCGTCCCCGCCGGAGCGCACGAGGTCCTCGTGTCGAACCCGGACAAGGTGTGGTTCCCCGAGGCCGGGATCACGAAGGGCGAGGTGATCGCGTACTACGGCGCGATCGCCGACGGCGCGATCCGCGGCGTGTACGGCCGCCCGATGCAGATGGAGCGGTACGTGAACGGCGCGTCGAAGCCGCCGTTCTACCAGAAGCGCGCCCCGCCGAAGCTCCCGCCGTTCGTCGAGACCGCGACGCTGCGGTTCCCGTCGATGCGGACCGCCGACGAGATCGTCGTCCGGAACCTCGCGACCCTGCTGTGGGTGGTGAACCTCGGCTGCCTGGCCCTCCACCCGCACCCGGTCCGGGCCGAGGACCTCGACCACCCGGACGAGCTGCGGGTCGACCTCGATCCGATCCCGGGGATCGCCTGGCCGCAGGTCCGCGAGGTCGCGCTGATGGCCCGGACGGTGCTGCGCGAGCACGGCCTCGACGGGTGGCCGAAGACGTCCGGGTCGCGCGGGATGCACCTGCTGGTGCGGATCCAGCCGCGGTGGACGTTCCCGGAGGTCCGCCAGGCGGCGCTCGGGCTCGCGCGGGAGGTCGAGGCCCGGCTGCCCGGCCGCGCGACCGCCCGGTGGTGGAAGGAGGAGCGCCAGGGCGTGTTCCTCGACTACAACCAGAACGCGAAGGACCGGACGACCGCGTCGGCGTACTCGATCCGGGCGAAGCCGGACGCGCGCGTGTCGACCCCGCTGACCTGGGACGAGGTCCCGGACTGCGACCCGGCCGCGTTCACGATCCGGACCGTGCCGGACCGGTTTCGGGCGCTCGGGGACCCGCACGCCGGGATCGACGCCGACGCGGGCGACCTGTCGTCGCTGCTGGTCCTTGCGGCCGACCACGCGGGTCGCCAGGGCGAAGCACCGTTCCCGCCGCACTACCCGAAGGCGCCCGGGGAGCCGCCGCGGGTCCAGCCGAGCCGGAAGAAGGCGCCCGGCACCTCGGGCCAGCGGACCGGCCGGCGGGTGTCGACCAAGCCGACGGTGATCGTCGCCGAGAGCGAGGACGAGGCGGAGGCACTCGCCGGCCTGGATCGGTGGAAGTCGCGGTGGCCGGGGGTTGTCGATCGGCTCGAGCCGCACCATGTGTTGGTGGACAAGATGCGGGGGCGGTTCCGCACCTGGACCCGGATCCGGGTGAACCTCGAGGCCGTGCCGGAGGCGGACCGGCCGCCGCAGGAGACCCCGGACCCGAACGACGCGCCGAAGACGTGGGGAGGCGGATGAGCTACGAGGAGGTCGTGATCGGGTTCGACGCCCGGGTGCCCACCGGGCGCCTGGCGGACGGGTGGGACGACGACCGGCGGGCGCAGTTCCTGCTCGGCGACGCGCCGGCCCCGCTGTCGGTCGACGAGGCGGTGTGGCCGCGCACGATGACCACGGTGTCGGAGGAGTCGCTGACCGACGGGAGCTTCGAGGTGCTCACGCCGCGGTTCGCGAGCCTCGAGGACGCGCTGGCCCACGCGGATCCGGGCGAGGTGGTGATCGGGATCACCGCCTGGCGCGGCCCCGGCGAGCCCGAGCTGCCGGCCGGCCCGGCGTGGCCGATGAAGCCGGACCCGGACTGGACCCGCCTCGGGTGGGACGTGGTCAGCGGCGTGTTCCCGAGCGCCCTGTCGAACTGCGGGTACGGCGACGAGCGCGACGACTGGCGGGACCGGTGGGGCCCGGAGCTGAACCAGAACCACCTGTTCGAGTCGCTCCCGATCGCGTTCGCGTTCCGCGACGCCAGCAACCGGCGGGTCCCCGAGCACGCGCCGCTGTCGGTCCTCGGCCTGTACCGGGTCCGGTAGGACGGTTCTGGGCGGCTGCGGTGTCGAAACCGGTGCGAGGACTCCCGTGATCGGTCTCTCCCTGCTCGCCGTCAGCCCCGCCCACGCCCTCGACCCGAAGTGGGGCACCGGCCTGCACCTCGGGACGAACATCCTGCCCGCCGGGTCGCCGATCGCGTACCCGCCGAAGATCAACACGTTCGACTTCGACGAGGACGGCGAGGCCGACGACATCGACGGCGACGGCGAGCCCGACGCGACCACCCTCGACAAGGTCCGCGGCGACCTGATCATCGGCGCGGATCTCTACGTGTGGCCGACCGGCGGGCTCCGCGCCGGATTGACCGGCAACGTCGACGTGGGCGACCGGTTCTCGTCGGTGTCGATCCTCGGGATCCTCGACAAGACCGTCGACCTCGACGCCGCGTACCTCCTGGTCGGCGGCGGCGCCGGGTTCTCCAGCAACGTGTGGCGCGGCGACGACGAGGAGCGGCTGATCCTGCCGGCGTACCCCCTCCGGGCCCAGATCGGCGCCCTGCTCCCGATCAACGACTTCCTCGCCGTCGACGGCCGGATCGTCGGGCAGATGGCGGTGCCGGTCCGCCACCGGTACTTCGACCCGACCGGCGCCGAGCGCGACGTGTCCGGCGTCCCGTTCACCTACACCACCCTCGGGATCGAGCTCGGGTTCTCGTACGGACTGTTCCGCTAGAACCGGGGCGGGTTGACTTCAAACAATCGTTTGATTACAAGGAAGCCATCGGAGGGTCGATGGTGTCC
>JBEBJW010000679.1:0-4711 GCA_040079715.1 Myxococcota bacterium
GACGCGGAGCTGGTCGCCGGGCTGCTCGGCCCCCGGGTCGAGGCCCGCCGAGCGACCCTGGCCCGACCGCTCACGCGATGACCGAGACCTGCCGTGGGCGGGGTCCGGGCTCGATACGAACTGCCGGACGCTCGACGGGACGCCGAAGGTGGGCGGGACGGCCGGATCCCCGTCCCGAACGACCTCGACGAACGCCAGCCGCCCGAGGCGGTCGAGCAGGTGGGGGACGGGGTCTCGGGCACGCGAGTCGACCACACCCTCCGCTTCCTCGATGGTGAAGCCCGTCGGCAGGCCGGAGAACCACCGGAGCGCGTCCTGGTGGTGGGACGGCAGCAGCGACCAGGAGATCGTCATCGCGGCGTCGAGCGGTCCGAGGCCGCCCGACCGGAGGTGCTCGATGCGCTCGAGGAGCTCGGACGGTCGCAGGGTCGAGGTCCGCGCCGCGATCAGCGCGATGGCCGACGGAAGTCCACCGAGGGCCTGGATCAGCGATCCGCACGCCGCCCCGTCCACCGCCGCGCCGCTCCGTCGGGCCGCCTCGGCGAACATCTCCGCAGCCTCGTCTGCGGCGAGGAGAGGCACGTGGTGAACCTCGCCGAACCCCGGCTCCACCGTGGACGTGAGCACGATCCGCTGCGAACGCAGGGGCGCGATCGCTCGCGTGCGAAGCTCGTGGATTGCCGCATCGGCGTCGTCGAAGACCCACAGGTCGGCCCCACACAGCTCCGGGATCGGTCGGGTCCGGTCGAGTGACACGAACCGCGCGCCCCCCGGCCAGGCAGCGACCAACTGGCGCGCGAGCCGCGTCTTGCCCGCCCCCGGCGGCCCCACGACGGTGAGGACGCCCGACGCGGGGAGCCGCGCGAGCAGCGGCCAGGTCTGCCCCACGCCGTCGGGGACCCGCGCCCGCAGGTCGAGCCGGTACCCGATCCCGCGCACCGTCTCGAGCGCGTCGTGGCCGACCTTCCGGCGCAACCGGCGAACAGCGACCCCGACGGCCGCCGAGTCGGCCGTGACCGCACCCCAGAGGTCGCGCAGGATCTCGGCGTGCGAGACCACGACACCCGGGCGGTCCGCGAGGTACGCGAGCAGCCTCACCTCGACCGGCGTCAGGGGGGCGATGCCGGTCGCGGTGTAGACCTCCGCGCGCACCAGGTCGACCTTGCAGCCAGCCAACGCGAAGTACCGGACGGACGGTGACACGGACGAACATACCCCGGCCGGCGGAGCGGAACGCCGCGGTTGGCGACCGCGACCGCCGGCGATATTCGTCGCGATGGCGGACCACGACGGCGTGATGGTGCTCGACGGGTGCAGGATCGACCTCCGTCGGGCCGAGGTGTCGACGTCGCAGGCGACCCACCGGTTGACGCCGCTCGAGGTGAAGCTGCTCGCGTACCTCGGCGAGCGCTCCGGAGAGGTGGTCCCGAGCCTCGAGCTCCACGTTCGGGTGCTCGGCTATGCGGCCCGGGTGGAGAGCGCAGCGCTCGGCGTCGCGGTCCGCCGGCTGCGGCGCAAGCTGGGGTCCGGAGCGGCCCTGCAGACCGTGCGAGGCGTCGGGTACCAGCTCCTCGTCGAGCGGTTCGAGGCGCGAGACGACCAGCGGTTCGTCGGTCGAACGGCCGAGCTCCGCGCGCTGCTCGACACCGACGCGCCCCTGGTCGCCCTCGTCGGTCCGCCGGGGGTCGGCAAGACCCGCCTGGCGCAGGAGCTCGGGCGCGCCTGGCGTGGCTACTCGTGGTTCGTCCCGGTCGCGCACCGCACGACCCTCGACGACATCGCGGCGGCGTTCGCCCAGGCGTTGGACGTGCCGCCGCCGCTGCGCGATCCGTCCGGCTGGTTGTCTCGGGTGATCCGCCGTCGCTCCGACACCCTGTGGATCGTCGACGACGCCGAAGGGGTCATCGATGTCGTCGGCCCCCTCCTCGGTCTTCTGGCGAACGATCTGCCGCGCCGGAGCCGGTTGGTGGTGACGACGCGGGTCGCGCCTGCCTCCGGAGCGTGCCACCCCGTCGAGCCGCTCGCGGTCGAGCACGCCGTCGAGCTGATGGTGGTCGAGGCACGCCGCGACAACCCAGGGTTCACGTTCGACGATCGCCACGCGTCCTCCCTCACCGCGCTGGTCGAGGCGCTCGACCGCCTTCCGCTCGCGATCGTGCTCGCGGCCGCGCAGCTCGGGGTGTTGTCCCTCGACCAACTCGCCGCGCGCCTCGGGTTGGCGCTGTTGCGCGCCGCCGACGAGCACGATCCGCGCCATGCGTCGCTCGAAGCCGCGATCCTGGTGTCGTATCAGCTCCTGGCCCCCGCGGAGCAAGCGGCGTTTCGGAGGTGCGCAGTGTTCCGGGGTGGGGTGACGCCTGGCACCTTGGTGTCCGACCAGGCGCTGGACGCGCTCGAACGCGCGTCGTTGGTCACGCGGGTGTCCGCCGTCGATCCGGACCTACCGCCCCGGTACGAGCTGCTGCCGCTGTTGGCGGCGTTCGCGGACCGGCAGCTGGCGGACGGCGAGCGCGCGGCGGCCGAGCTCGAACACGGGCGGGCGTTCGCAGCTTCGGTGAGCGAGGACGACCCCGAAGATGGGATCATGGGGCGCCCCGTGTCCGCAGCGCCGCTCGCGAACCTCGTCGTGGCGTGCAACCGGGCGATCGCGCGGGGAGACGGGGACGTGGCGACCGCGACCGCGCTCGGAGCCTGGCGCATCTACAGGACGCGGGGACCAATCTCCTCGGGCGGGGACCTGCTCCTGGCTGCGGCCGACGTGCCCGGTACCTCCCCGAGGCGGCGCGCGGTGCTCCTGCTCGACGCCGCGGTGGCGAGGCGGGTCGTGGGTCGCCTGCAGGAGGCGGAGGCCCTGTACCGCGACGCCCTCGCGAGCTTCGAACGGCTGGGAGACCGGGGTGACGCGGCGCGCGCGACCCGCGGACTCGGCTACCTCGCCGCCCGGCGCGGAGACCAGGACGAAGCGCGACACCACCTGCACGGCGCGCTCGCGATCCACCGGGAGCTCGGCGACGAGAGCGACGAAGGCGCCGCCCTGTTGGCCCTCGCGCAGCTGGCGCTCGGTCGAGGGGCGTTCGCGGATGCCCGGGATGACTGCATCGCCGCTCTGGCGATCGCCCAGCGGATCGGCGCGCGGCAGATCGAAGCGGGGGTCCTCACGAACCTGGCGACGCTGGAAGACGGAGCCGGGCGGACCGACGCCGCGTTCGAGCTGTATTACGCCGCGCTCGCCGTGTACGAGGAGACGGAGGATCGGACGGGCCGCGCGTTCACCCTCAACAACGTCGCCCTCCTTCACCACCGGATCGGCCACACGAGCGCCGCGCAGACGTACTTCGAGGCGGCGCTGTCCCTCCTCCGCGAGCTCGGCGACGCGGCCTCCGAGGCCACCTCGCTCGGGAACCTGGCGATGGTCCACATGCAGCGCGGGCGACCGGAGGCCGCGTTCGACTGCGGTGCCCGCGCGCTCGCGATCCACCGCGAGCTCGGCAACCGCTACCCCCAGGGGAACCAGCTCGCGAACATGGCGAACGCATGCGCGAGCGCGACCGGCTCGTGGCTGGGCCCTCCGGATCCGGTTCGCGCCGAGCAGGCGCTGGCGCTGTTCGACGAGGCCCTCGCGGTGCTCCGGGAGGTGGGGAACCACAGCGGAGAGGGGATTGCGCTCGCCAACCTCGGCGAGCTGGAGGTCCGGCTCGGCCGGTTGGACGATGCCCGGACCCACCTCGACGCCGGAGTCGCGATCGATCAGCGGCTCGGGAATCGGTACGCGGAGGGTGTGGCGTGGGGTGTGCTCGGGACCCTGATGGCCCGCTGGGGTCGCACGGACGACGCGCTGGCGTCCCTCGATCGGGGCGAGGCGCTGCTCCGCGATCTGAACAGCCACGGGGAGCTGGGCAAGCTGCTGTGTCGGCGCGCCCACGCGGCGCTGATCGCGGGGGACTCCGAGGCGGCCCGCGCGGTGTTCGCGCGGGCGGCGGCCCTCGCTGCCGAACCAGAGTTCGGACCGCAGTCGGAGCTCGGCCAGTGGATCGCCGCCCTCGAACTGGCGCTCCAGCGAGCCGCACCGTGAGGGCGGTCAGCGCCCGAAGTACACGTACGCCCGACCTTCGTTCGATTGGCCGTGGTCGTACCACGGCGCGCCGACCAGCAGGTCGAGCGACCCATCACCGTTCACGTCCCCTCCCCCAGCGACCGATGCGCCGAACGAGGTCGTCGCCTGGCTCACCGTCCCCGTCCATCGCGCGACGCTGCCGAGCCCGTTCGCCGAGCCGAGGAACACCGATGCCAGTCCGCCTCCCGGTCCGCCGACGATCACGTCGTCGTACCCGTCGCCGTCGAGATCGCCCGCTGGAGCGACCGAGCTGCCGAAGAACACCTGCTGAGCGTCCGAATCGGCCGCCCAGGCCGTCGTCGTGCTCAGGCCCGCCGCAGAGCCCATGTACAGGTACGCGATCCCCTCGTGCGGCTCCACCCCCGTGTAGTGCGGAGCGCCCACGATCACGTCGTCGTACCCGTCGCCGTCGACGTCACCGGCGGACGCCACGGACCACCCGAAGTCGCTGGTACCGTCGAACGCCCGCACGTACCAGTCCTCGGTGGTCGAGACTCCGCCCGCCCCACCGAGGTACAGGTACGCCGCGCCGTGGTCCTGCCCATAGAAGTCCGACCAGATCTCGTTCGCCCCCACGACCACGTCGTCGTAGCCGTC
>JBEBJW010000680.1:0-4710 GCA_040079715.1 Myxococcota bacterium
CGGGCTCTCTCCGGGTGTGGGCGAGTTACCTCCGGGCGCGGGGGGAGCCGGTGGCGAGGGTGGTGGTGGTGTCGGGCCTCGCGCGGTCCCTGGTCTCGTTCCGCGGCCCGCTGCTCGCGCGGTTCGTCGCGCTGGGGCACGAGGTGGTGGCGATGGCGCCCGAGGCCGAGGCGCCCGCCGGACTCGACGCGCTCGGGGTGTCGTACCGCCCGCTGCGGCTCGATCGGGCCGGCACCGACGCCCGGTCGGACCTCCGCGCGATCGGGTCCCTCGCGGCGACGTTCCGCGAGCTCCGCCCCGAGGTGGTGCTCGGGTACAACGTGAAGCCGATGGTGTACGCGATGCTCGCCGCCGCCGCGGTCCGGGTGCCCCGTCGGTACGCGCTGGTGACCGGCCTCGGGTACCTGTTCCTCGACGACGGCACCCGCCGGCAGCGCCTCGTGCGGTGGGTGGCGCGGCCGATGTACCGGGCGGCGTTGACCGCGGCGACCGGGGTGTTCGTCCAGAACCCGGACGACGAGCGCGATCTGCGCGACGCCCATGTCCTCCCCCGCCGCAAGCCGACGATCCGGGTGATGGGCTCGGGGATCGACGTCCGCGCGTTCCCCACCGTCCCCGTGCCGGACGGACCCGCGCGGTTCCTGTTCGTCGGCCGACTGCTCCGCGACAAGGGCGTGTTCGAGTTCGTCGACGCCGCGCGGGCGGTCAGGGCGCGCCACCCCGAGGTCACGTTCGCGATCGCCGGCGGCCTCGACCCGAACCCGAGCTCGGTCGGGGCAGACGTCCTGCGCGGGTGGGAGCGGGACGGCACCGTCGCGTACCTCGGCGAGGTCCCGGACGTTCGGCCGCACCTCCGGGCGTGCACCGTGTTCGTGCTGCCGTCGTACCGCGAGGGCACGCCGCGGTCGGTGCTCGAGGCGATGGCGACCGGGCGGGCGGCGATCACCACCGACGCGCCGGGGTGCCGCGAGACCGTGTCCGACGGCGACAACGGGCTGCTGGTCCCAGTCCGCGACGCGGGCGCGTTGGCCGCGGCGATGGAGCGGTTCGTCGCCGATCCGTCGCTCGCGGTACGGATGGGGGCAGCGGGTCGGCGGCGGGCCGAGCAACTGTTCGACGTCGAGCGCGTGGTGTCGACGATGGTGGCCGCGATGCGGCTCGGGGGAGCTGAGGAGCAGTGATGGAACGGCCGAAGATCGCAGTGGTGGGGCTCGGGTACGTGGGGCTGCCGGTCGCGGTGGCGTTCGCCGAGAAGTTTCCGGGCACCGTCGGGTTCGACATCGCCGCTCGGCGGGTCCGGGAGCTCCGCGACGGGGTCGACCGGACCGGCGAGGTCGACGGCGCGCGGCTCCGCGCCAGCGGGCTCGAGGTGTCCGACGATCCGGCGGTGCTCCGCGGGTGCTCGGTGTACGTGATCACGGTCCCGACGCCGATCGACGCCGATCGACGGCCGGATCTCGGCCCGGTCGAGTCCGCGACCCGGACCGTCGGCGACCACCTCGGCCGCGGGGCGGTGGTGATCTACGAGTCGACCGTGTACCCCGGGGTCACCGAGGACGTGTGCGGGCCGATCCTCGCCGAACGGTCCGGGCTGACCTGCGGCGTCGACTTCACCCTCGGGTACTCGCCCGAGCGGATCAACCCCGGCGACCGCGAGCACACGTTCGAGCGGATCACCAAGGTCGTGTCCGGCCAGGACGCCGCGACGCTGGAGCTCGTGGCCGGGCTGTACGGCGCGGTGGTCACCGCCGGGGTCCACCGGGCGCCGTCGATCATGGTCGCCGAGGCCGCGAAGGTGATCGAGAACACCCAGCGGGACCTGAACATCGCGCTGATGAACGAGCTGTCGATCATCTTCGACCGCCTCGGGATCGACACCCTCGACGTGCTCGCCGCGGCGGGTACCAAGTGGAACTTCCTGAAGTTCACCCCCGGGCTCGTCGGCGGACACTGCATCGGCGTCGACCCGTACTACCTGACGGCCCGCGCCGAGCAGGTCGGCGTCCACCCCCAGGTGATCCTCGCCGGTCGGCGGATCAACGACGGGATGAGCGAGGTAGTCGCGCAGCGCACGGTCAAGGAGCTGATCCGCGCCGGCGTCCGGATCGACGGCGCCCGGGTCGCCGTCCTCGGCGTCACGTTCAAGGAGAACATCCACGACACCCGGAACAGCCGGGTCCCGGCGATCGTCGACGAGCTCGTCGACTACGGGATCGAGGTCGTGGCGTACGACCCGTGGGCCGAGGCGGCCGAGGTCGAGCACGAGTATGGCCTGAAGCTGGTCGCGGACCTGGGCACCGGGTTCGACGCCGTGATGCTGGCCGTCCCGCACCGGGGGATGGTCGAGGAGCTGCAGCGCCGGCTGGCGGACGATCCGCGGATCCGGGTGGTGATCGACGTGAAGGGCGTGGTCGGGCGAGCGGCGGTGCCGGCGACCGTCCGGTACTGGAGGCTGTGATGGACCGGTTCGACCAGGTGGCGGCCGAGCTCCGCGCCGCCCCGCGGCGGTGGCTCGTGACCGGGGTGGGCGGGTTCATCGGCTCGCACCTCGCGGAGGCCCTGATCAGGCTCGGCCAGGACGTGGTGGGCCTCGACGACTTCTCGACCGGCCGGCGGTCGAACGTCGCCGGGATGTCGTTCCGACTGATCGAGGGCGACATCCGCGACCCGGCGGTGTGCGCCGAGGCGATGGTCGGGGTCCGGCACGTGCTGCACCAGGCCGCGCTCGGGTCGGTGCCGCGCTCGATCGCCGACCCGCGGACGACCCACGCGGTGAACGTCGACGGGTTCGTCAACGTGGCGCTGGCCGCGGTCGACGCCGGAGTGTCCGGCTTCGTGTACGCCTCGTCGTCGTCGGTGTACGGCGACAGCGCCCGGCTGCCGAAGCGGGAGGGCGAGGAGGGCCGCCCGCTGTCTCCGTACGCGGCCACCAAGCGGATCGACGAGGTGTACGCCGCGGCGTTCCACCAGACGTACGGCCTGAACGCGGTCGGCCTGCGGTACTTCAACGTGGTCGGTCCGCGGCAGGACCCGAACGGGGCGTACGCCGCGGTGGTCCCCCGGTGGCTCGCGGCCCTCCGCCACGGCGACCCGGTCACGATCTTCGGCGACGGGGAGACCAGCCGCGACTTCTGTCCCGTCGCGAACGTGGTCCGGGCGAACCTGCTGGCGGCGGTGGCCGGGCCGGACGCCGCCGGGCGCGCGTTCAACGTCGGGCTCGGCGCGCAGACCACCCTGAACGAGCTGTTCGCGCTGCTGCGGGACGGGATGGCGGCCCGCGGGTGCCCGTGCGGCGGCCAGTCTCCGCGGTACGAGCCGTTCCGGAAGGGCGATCCGCGCCACTCGCTGGCGGACGTCGAGGCGGTCACCACCACCCTCGGGTTCACCCCGGCGATGTCCCTCGCGGACGGGCTGGCGGCCGCGATGGACGAGTCGGTGGGGCGCTGAGATGTGCGGCATCGCCGGCCTGTGGACCACCGACCCGACCCCCGAGCGCGAGCTGACCGCGCTGACCGACCGGATGCGCGACCGGCTGACCCACCGCGGCCCGGACTCCGCCGGCACCTGGGTCGACGCCCGCGCCGGGGTCGGCCTCGGCCACCGGCGGCTGGCGATCGTCGACCTGTCGCCGCTCGGCCACCAGCCGATGACGTCGGCGTCCGAGCGGTACGTCGTGACCTACAACGGCGAGGTGTACAACTTCGCCGAGATCCGGACCGAGCTCGAGGCGCTCGGGCACGCGTTCCGCGGCCAGTCGGACACCGAGGTGATGCTGGCGGCGATCGAGCAGTGGGGCGTCGCCGCCGCCGTCTCGAAGTTCGTCGGGATGTTCGCGTTCGCGCTGTGGGACCACCGCGAGCGGGCGCTGTGGCTGGTCCGGGACCGGCTCGGGATCAAGCCGCTGTACTACGGGCGGATCGGCCGCACGTTCGCGTTCGGGTCCGAGCTCAAGGCGCTGCTCGCGGTGCCGGGGTTCGACCGGACGATCGACCGCGGCGCGCTGGCGGCGTACCTCCGGTACAACTGCGTGCCGGCCCGCCACGCGATCTGGCAGGGGATCCACAAGCTCGCCCCAGGCACGATCCTGAAGCTGACCGATCCGCGGTCCGACGGGGTCGAGCAGGTGTTCTGGTCGGCGGTCGACGTGGCGCGGGCCGGCCTCGCGGACCCATTCCACGGCACCGACACCGACGCGGTCGACGCGCTGGAGGCCGCCCTGTCGGACGCAGTCCGGCTGCGGATGGTGGCCGACGTCCCGCTCGGCGCGTTCCTGTCCGGCGGGATCGACTCGTCGACGGTGGTGGCGCTGATGCAGGCCCAGTCCACCCGGCCGGTCCGGACGTTCTCGATCGGGTACCACGAGGCCGCGTACGACGAGGCGACCCACGCGCGGGCGGTCGCCGAGTACCTCGGCACCGATCACACCGAGCTCGTGGTGACCGCCGACGACGCCCTCGCGACCATCCCGTCGATGCCGTCGTTCTACGACGAGCCGTTCTCGGACTCGTCGCAGATCCCGACGTACCTCGTGTCGAAGCTGGCGCGGGAGCACGTCACGGTGGCGCTGTCCGGCGACGGCGGCGACGAGCTGTTCGCCGGCTACAACCGCCACCTGTGGGCGCCCCGGCTGTGGCGTCGGCTCGGGCGGGTGCCGCAGGTGGTCCGGCGCGGGCTCGGGCGGGCGCTGCGGTCGGTCCCGCCGTCCGCGTA
>JBEBJW010000681.1:0-4706 GCA_040079715.1 Myxococcota bacterium
GTCGAGCGCCGGCTGGAGCGCGACCCCGTACCGGAACCCGTCGAACCGGAGGGCGGTGCACGGCGCGTCGAGCGGGATCCGGGTCGTGACCACGAACGCTGCAGGCCCGGTCGACGGGAACACGACCAGCGCCGGATCGTCGCCGCCGACGCACGCCCACCCGTCGGAGGTGTTCGACGCGTGGTGGACGGCGAGCGGCGGCCCGCCGAGGTCGATCCGGGTGAGCGCGGTCCGGGTCGCGAGCTCGATCACCTCGACGTACCCGTCCGGGTGCGACGCGAGCATCGTCTGGGGCAGGGCGTCGGTGGTCGAGAGCGAGGAGAACCCCGGCGCCAGCGAGACCTCGCCGACGATCGTGTGGTGCTCGGACTCGATCAGCACCGCCGCGCCGGTCGCGCGCTCCGCGGCCCACAGCACGGTGTGCGCCGGCTCGAACAGCAGCTCGTCCGGGGCGAACGGGAGCGGGATCACCACCTCGACCGCGTTCGTCGACTGGCGGATCACGGTGATGGTGTGGTCGACGTCGTCCCCGACGTAGATCCATTGGCCGGAGCCGGTCACCGCGGCGGTCACCGGGTGCGATCCGACCGGGATCGCCTCGCCGACGGTGCAGCTCCGCGGGTTGTGCGGCACGACGACCCCGCCGTCGGCGTCGACCACGTAGGCGTACTCGTCGAGGGGGTCGTCGAACCGGCCGCCGCACCCGGGGGACGGGGCGTGAGCGATCAGGGTGGAGTCGGACGTCGTCGACGCCGGAGCGCACCCGCCGAGCCCCGCCGCGACCGCGACCGCGACCGCGACCGCCACCTCGACGGGGAGGCCGCGCATCAGAACACCACCGGCGCCGGATCCGGCAGCTTCTCGTACCCGAACGTCCCGTCGCCGTTCGCGATCACCCGCTCGACGTAGTAGTACCCGGGGACCGTCCGGTCGTCGCGGACGTCCATCGGGCCGCTCGCGCCGTCGTAGTCCACGTCCTGGCCCGAGGCCACCGCCTCGACCAGCGCCTTCGCGTCGTCGCGCGACCCGAGCGCGCCCCCGCGGCTCACGTCGACGATCCCGCCGAGCACGTGGGCGCGGTCCTTGTCGCCGGCGGCGAGCACCCCGAGGGCCCACGCCATCGTCGCGTCGTACACCCCCGGGGTGAACGTGTCGGCCGCCATGCCGTACCGCGACTCGTACTCGGCCTTGAACGCGTCGAGTCGGTCGGACGGAATCGCGCCGCGCATCAGGAAGTGGAACCGGTCGGTCGGGTTCGAGGCGTCGTGCCCGACGAGGTAGTCGGAGATCAGGCCGTTCTCGTTCGGGTCGAGCAGGCCGGTGGTCCTGGCCATCCCGCAGGTCGCGATCCGGCCCTCGAACCCCGCCCGGTCCGCGTCCTGGAGCATCCGGAGGTTCGGCGCGTCGCCGCGGACGTGGAAGAACAGCACGTCCGGGGACTCGGCGGTCACGAGGTCGTGGAGCTGGGTCTCGACCCCGCCCGCGTCGAGGTCGTCGTAGCTGACCTGGTAGTCCTGGGCGTTGCCGGGGTCCGCCTCGCCGGCGAGGGCCGGGTCGTGCGACTCGATCAGCGTGCCCTGGAACCCGGCGGCGGCGAGGGTCGCGCGGACGACGGCGGTGTGCATCTTGTCGTGGATCTCGTCCCCCCGGACGAACGCGATCCGGCCGGTCGGGAACTGGTCCAGGATGTACTGTGCCGTGTACTGGGCCTCGAACGTGCACAGCGCGCGGGCGGACAGCAGGTACCCGAGCTCGTCGGTCGACCAGGCGGTCCAGTCGAGGAACTCGGCGTCCGACGCGCCGTTCGAGCCCTCGAAGTGGGGGACCCCGTACTCGACCGCGACCTTCGCCGAGCCCTCGTGCGCGTCGCCGGTGGACGACACGATCCCGAGCACCTTGTCGCCGTCGGGCCCGGTGATGATGTCGCGGACCGCGGACTCGACCACGTCGGCTCCGTCCCCCGAGTTCACCGTCAGCACCTTGAACCGACCGCCGTACGCGTCCTGGATCCCGGCGTCGATCAGGTCCTCGAGGGCCATCCGGACCGCGTTCTCGTGGAGGATCCCCTTGTCCTCCCACTTCCCGGTGTACGGCAGGACGGCGAGCAGCAGCGCGTCGCCGCTCGGGTCGTCGCTCGGCTGACACCCGCCGAGCCCGATCCCGATCCACAATGGCCATCCGCGCATCGGTCCCTCCTGTCCGGTTGGTTCGGCGTGGTCACAGCAACAGGTCGAGCCGGAGCCAGAACGTGCGGCCGAGGCCGGGGACGTCCACTCCGTTGAACCCGACCTCGAGGTAGTCCTGGTCGAGCAGGTTCGACACCTTGGCCAGCCCGCGGATCGACAGCTCGTCCGACATCGGGATCGCGGTGGTCGACAGGCTGAGATCGACGAGGTCGAACGCCGGCAGCGCGTAGCACGGGTCCGCCATGTTCACGATCGTGCACCGCAGCAGGTTCGACTGGGACGGCGTGCGGTCGCCGACGTGGTGGTGCTCGATCACCAGCGCCGACCAGTACCGTTCGAGCACGATCCCGACGCGCTCGTAGGTCATCACCACCGGGACGGCCTCGTTGTCCGGGAAGTCCTTGCCGTCGCCCACCGCGAACGGGTCGGTCGCGCCGTCGTCGGCGGCGAGGGTCACCGTGTCCTGCAGCGACAGCGACAGCTGGGCGTCGAGGAACCCGGCGTCGGCGATCGGCGGGGTCAGCCGGCCGGTCAGCTCGGCCCCGAAGTTGTTCGCGTCGTAGCTGGTGGCGAGCTGGTCGCCGGCCACGAGCTGGTACCCGATCGTGTCGCGGTACAGGTTGCCGAACAGCGAGGCCGACACGAGCACCGTGCTCGCCGGGTACCCCTCGAGCACCGCCTCGGCGCCGAACAGCCGCTGGGGTTGGATCGTCGGATCGCCCTCGATCTCGTTCGGGATCGGATTCGCCACGTACAGTTGCTCGGGGGACGCCGCCTTGAACGCGGTGCCGCCGATCAGCTTCAGCGCGACGCGATCCTGCAGATCGAAGTTCACCGCCAGCCGACCGTTCGCCTGCAGGAACGTCAGTGGATCGATCGCCGCCACCGACGGATCCGACCGGAACGCGTCGAGCCGCCCCCCGGCCGCGAGGGCGACCCCGCGGGTCAGCGGGTACACCGCCTGGGCGTACCCGGCGACGTTGGTCACCGCGGCGCTGACCGGCTCGTTGAGGTCCTGGCGGTCGCCGGTGCCGGGGGTCACCCCGTCGATGTTCGGCAGATCCTGCTGGTCGTACAGCCCGTCGACCCCGACCAGCACGAACCCGAGGTTCCGGAAGTCGTACCGGAGCTCTCCCGCGCCGGACACGTTCCGGTACGACAGGTCGCGGTCGTAGTAGAAGGTCTCGCCCGGGATCTGGAGCTGATCGCTCGACAGCGTCGACCCGCCGGAGGTGGCCGCTCGGGCCGTCGCCGAGAACCCGGCGCCGAACGGCCGCTCGTACGCCGCGGCCACCTTCCAGTTCGCGAGGGCGTTCCGGGTGTCGTGCGACAGGACCGACAGGTCGGAGAACTCGGCGTCCCGCTGAGAGATCTGCGCGACCGAGAACAGGGACAGACGCCCGCCGCCGACCGCCTGGATCGCCCGTCCGAACGCGACCACCGGGATCGCCCGATCGTCGCTCTGCTCGGTGGCGGTGTCGCCGAGCTCGGCCCTCCGCAGGGTCAACCACGCGGCGAGGTTCGGGTCGGCGCCGTACCGTGCGGGATCCGGATATGCGAGGCCGGACCGATCCTCGGACGCCCCGGCGATCCCGAGCAGCAGGTTGGTGGTCCTCGTGGTGAGCTGGACCGTGGCGTCGCCGCCGGGCCCCGAGACGCCGAGCGCCCCGTAGTACCCGCGGAGCTCGCCGCTGCCCGAGACCTGGCCGTCGTACGGCTCCTGCCGGGTCACCACGTTCACCGCGCCCGCGTACGCGCCGGCGCCGTACAGCGACGAGGCCGGGCCGCGCAGGACCTCGATCCGCTCGATCGACGTGATCGGGACGAACTCTGGCCCCAGGAAGTACGTCTCCGACTCGGAGAACGGTACGGGCACGCCGTCGATCATCACCTTCAACAGCCGCCCGCCGCCCCGGGCCCCGCCCAGCGCCCCGCGGACCGCGACGTTGTAGTTCACGAGGTCGTAGCTGACGTAGAACCCCGGCACGGTGGCGAGCGCCTCCGCGACCGATCGGTAGCCGGCGCGGGCGATCTGCTCGCTCGTGATCACCGACACCGACGCCGGGGTCTCGATCGCCGGCTGGGTGACCTTGGTCGACACGGCGACGTAGTCGCGGAGCGCCTCGGTCGGGACGAAGTCGGGATCGCCGTCGTCGTCGCCGTCGACAGGGACGGGCGGCTCCTCGGCGGCGGCGCCGAGGGCGAGGTGGAGGACCACCAGCATCGAACTTCCCCCTGGTCGGTTGCGTGGGCGGAGCGAGCGAACAGCGAGCTCAGCGGAGAACGACGCGGGTCCCGGCGGGATCGACGGTGATCGTCTGGGTCTTGCGCACCACCTTGCCGACCCGCAGCTCGACCGTGGCGGGACCGACCGGCAACGTCGCCTTGACCGGGGTGAACCCGTACGACTTGCCGTTCACCACCACCTCGCCGTACAGGTTCGGCGACTCGATCACCACCGCCACGAGCTTCGCCGCGGCAGCGGGGGAGGCGGCCGCGGACGGCGACGGCGACCTCGAC
>JBEBJW010000682.1:0-4688 GCA_040079715.1 Myxococcota bacterium
CGAATCGAGTACGGCGGTGAACGGCTCGTCGACGAAGATCGCCCGCTTGATCCGGCGGTAGCGCGGCAGCTCGGCGTCGAGCGGGGCGAGGATCTGGTCGACCCGCGCGGGGTCCGGGCGGGCGCCGTCCGCGCCGGGAGGCACCACCACCGCGACGTACGGGCGCGCGTGGCCGACCACCAGGCAGTGGCTCACCGGGTTCCCCGACGCGGCGCACGCGGCGAGGAACCGCTCCTCGAGCGGCTCGGGGGCGATGTTGTGGCCGGACTGCGGCACGATCAGGTTCTTCGACCGGCCGACGATCTTGTGGTTGCCGTCGGCGTCGATCTCGACCAGGTCTCCGGTGTGGAACCACCCGTCGCGCACGACCGCGGCGGTGTCCGCCGGGCGGCGCCAGTACCCCGCGAACAGGTTCGGACCGCGGACGGCGAGCTCCCCGGCGTCGGTCAGCCGCGTCTCGACCCCCGGTAGCGCGATCCCGACCTTCCCCGGGACCACCCGGCCGGGCACGTCGAGGGTCACGATCCCGGTCGTCTCGGTCAGGCCGTACGCCTGGAGCACCGGCAGCCCGATCGCCGCGAACCACCGCTGGGTGTCCTCCGCGAGCGGCGCCGAGCCGGAGATCAGCAGCCGGAGCGCCGGCCCGATCGCCTGGCGGATCCCCCGGAACACCAGCCGGTCGGCGAGGCGCGCCACCCACCGGTCGCGGCGGCGGGTCCCGGCGGCCGCGGCCAGGCCCCGGGCGTACAGCGCCGTCACCGCCGCCCCGCGCGCCCGGACCTTCGCGTCGACCCCGGCCCGGATCCGCTCGAGGATCATCGGCACGGTCAGGAAGTAGTGCGGGCGCACGGTCCCGAGCTCCCGCGCGAGGTCCCGCGGGTCGCTCGACAGCACGATCGGGTTCGGCCGCGACAGCTGCGTCCACAGCATCATCCGCGACGCGGCGAAGCACAGCGGCAGGAAGTGGTACACCCGATCGGGCGCGTCGGCCGGCTCGTCGGGGAGCGCCGGCACCGCCGCCTCGAGCCGGTCGATCGTCCGCGGGATCGTGAACCCGAACCCGCCCGCGGTCAGGATCACCCCCTTCGGCTCGCCCGACGTCCCCGACGTGTACACGATCGCGACCGGGTCGTCGTCGGCGCGGGGGGCAGGCGGGGACGTCGCGGCGGACGGTCCAGCGAACAGCGCGTCGAACGTCACGATCGCGACGCCGTCCGGCCAGGCGGTCCGGATCGCGTCGGCGAGGGCGTCGGTCCCGGCCACCAGCAGCGCGGGCTGGGCGTCGCGCAGGATCCGCACCAGCTCGGCCGGCGCCTGCTGGTCGTACAGCGGCACCGCCACCGCCCCGAGCGCCAGCGCCGCGAGGTCCGCCGCCACCCACCGGGGCCCGTTCGCGGCGAGCAGCGCCACCCGATCCCCGGGGCGGACCCCGGCCTCGGCGAGGTGCGCGCGCGCCCGGGCGATCTCGGTGAGGAGGGCGCGGCCGTCGGTGCGGTGGATGTCCGACCCGCGTACGACGTCGATCGCCGCGCGGTCGGGGTGGTGTTCGAGCTGGTGGAACAGGTGGTCGAGGAACGACATCGGGTGCGCCCGTATCCCGCGCGTGCGGTAGGATGGGACCGCTCGGGGGGCTGCAGATGATGGCAGGCCTGGACAGCCTGTCCTCGGCCGATCGGGGGTTCGTGACCTGGCTCGCGGGGATGGTCCACGAGCCGGTCGACGCGGTGTGGGCCCGGATCACCGCCCCGACCGCCGCCACCCGGATCGCCGGGCGCCACGTCGAGGCGCTCGACCTGACCCCGATCGGCCCCCAGCTCCGGTGGGCGGTGGGCCCGCAGCGCAGCCTGACCCTGCCCCTCGGCGGGCTCGACGCGCTGGTCGAGCTCGACTGCTCGGGGATGGAGCTCGACGGGCTCGACGTGCGGTCGCTGGTCCGGCTCCGGACACTCCGGTGCGCGGACAACCGGCTCCGGGAGCTCGATCTCGCCGCGCTCGGGTCGCTCGAGGCGCTCGACTGCTCGGGCAACGCCCTGATGGTGCTCGATCTGCGCGCGAACCGGTCGCTCCGCGAGGTCGAGTGCGCCGGGAACGGGCTCGGGGTGCTGGTGCTGCCCCCGGGCGGCGACGGAGACACGCTCGTCCGGCTGGACTGCTCCCGAAACCAACTGATGGTGCTGGCCCTCGGGGATCGCCCCGCGCTGGTCGAGGTCCGGTGCTTCCGGAACGCGCTGGTCCACCTCCAGGTCGGGCGGGCGCCGGCGCTGACCGTGCTCGACGCCTCGCGCAACGATCTCGCGCGGATCGAGGTCGCGGCGCTCCCGGCGCTGACCACGCTCCACCTGGGCCGGAACCGGCTCGACGCGTTCGATCCCCGGCCGTTCCCAGCGGTGCGGGACCTCCGGCTCCACGGCAACTACATCGGCGCGCTCGACCTGTCCGCCCTCCCGTCGCTCGAGGTCGTCGACGCGCGGTCGAACCAGCTCGAGGCGGTGGCGGTCGCGGATCGGGCGTCGCTGGCGGAGCTCGAGCTGTCGGACAACCGGATCGATCGGCTGGACCTCGGGCGGGCGCCGGCGCTCGAGGTGCTGCGGGTCCGGAACAACGCGCTCACCGCCCTCGACGTGGGGGGCTGCCCGCGGCTGCTCGCGCTCGACTGCGGCGCGAACCCGCTGCCCGCGCTCGACGTGGGGCGGTGCCCGTCGCTGCTCGATCTGCGGTGCGACGGGACCGCGCTCGCCCGGCTGGACGTGACCGCGAACGCAGACCTGGCGCGGCTCACCACCCGCGACGCCCGCGGGCGGGGTCCGGCGGTCGAGGCGACCCTCGACCAGCGCAGGCGCCTGCGGGAGCTGCGCGACGCGAACGGCCTCGGGACGGGCTCGGCACAGATCGAGGAGATGGACGCGTTCGAGCTCCACGACCTCGCGAGCGCGATCGGTGGTCGGGATCCGGAGGAGCACCTGCTGCGGATCGTGACCGCGCCGCGGTGCGACCTCGGGACGGCGCTGATGGTGTACTGGACGGGCTCGCCGCGGTGGTACCTCCGGTACCCCTCCCGCGAGGAGGTGCCCCCGTACGAGCTCGCCGGGTGGGATCTCCTGCGGGCGATCGAGCGCCGGGTCGAGTCCGGCGGGTTCGCGACCGCGGTCGTCCCGTTCGATCCGGCGAACGATCGGCACACCCGGTCGGTGCGCGGGGTCGACTGGACCCGGGACGAGCGGGCGGAGGCCGATGAGCCGCGGGGCGCGAGCGCGCGGGACGTGCCGCCGGAGCTTCGTCGTCGCTGCCCCTGAGGTGATCTATGGCGCCAGGACGTGCCGCCCGTCGATCCCGACGTCGATCGCGTACAGGCGGACCGCGGTGGCGACGAACAGCTCGGTCCGGTCGAACCCGCCGAGCCCTGCGCCGAACCGCATCGCGGTGAACGGGTACCCGTAGTAGCCGCCGGACTCCGGCGAGCCCGCGAGGTTCGCGAGCTGCTCGACGGTGCCGTCCGGCCGGATCCGGATCACGTGGCCGTTCGGGTCGGACGCGTACAGGTTGTCGCACACGTCGACCGCGAGGGCGTCGAGCCGCTGCTGTCCCTCGTACACCACCCGGAGGGACGCGCCGACCCACGCCCCGTTCGCGTCCCGGTCGATCGCCGCGATCGCCCCCGAGGTCCACCCGGTCGACGAGATCGACACGTACAGGGTGGACTCGTCCGCCGACAGCGCGAGGCCGTTCGGGTACGCCAGCTCGACCACGAGCTCGGCCGAGCCGTTGTCCGGGTCGAACGACCACACCCGGCCGTTCGCGATGAACTCCGACACGAACGCCGTCCCGTCGCTCGCGACCTCGAGCCCGAACGGGTAGGCGAGGCCGGCCATCACCGGCACGAGCTCGGTGTCCCACGGGCTCGGGCCGGACAGGCGCTGGACCTGGCCGTACGACGGGCGGACCACCAGCAGGTCCCCCGACGGCAGGCTGCGGACCCCGGCCACGTCGTCCACCCACACCGAGGGCGACAGCGGGTGGTGGGCCCCCTGGCGATCGAACGCGAGCAGCGACCCCTGGACCCGCGACACCAGGAACCCGTCGGCGTCGAAGTCGAAGTCGTCGTCCGACCGGATCTCGATCGAGTCGACCCCGTACGGGCCGACGGTGGTGTCGGCGGTGCACACCGGGTCGACCGGGGTGGTGGTGTCGGACACGGGGCCGGTGTCGAGGATCGGCGGGGTCGCGTCGACCTCGACCGACGGATCGGCGATCTCCAGCGGCGGCACCAGCTCGATCGGCTGGCGTTCGCATCCGCCGATGATCGCGATCGCCACCACCCACCGCCCCACGGTTCCCCTCCACGGACGAGTGCCGCTCACACGGTCCACCGTCACTCCGGGTAGCACGATGCCGGCGCGGCGGGGGAGGGTTGCGGAGCCGGTCGGACTCGGGCAGGCTACCTGCCGACCGCGAGGCTCCCGCTGAACCACCGTCCCGCGACGCGTTGATGCCCGGCACGTTCGACCTCGGACCGAGCACGCTCGACGTCGACGCCGCCGGCGGCGCGGCGGTGGCGGCGTGGGTCGGCGACGCGGCGGATCCGCTCCGGTACGATCCGATCGCCGCCGAAGGGGTCCGGTTGGCGCCGGTGGCGGCGGGGGCGCACCTCCACGCCCCGCTCGGGGTCACGTTCGACGGCCGGATAGAGC
>JBEBJW010000683.1:0-4687 GCA_040079715.1 Myxococcota bacterium
GCGCCAGGCGCCACGCCCCCCGAGGCGACGACCGAGCCGACCGCGCCCCCGGCCCCGACCGACCCGAACCGGGCCGCGACCGCGGCGGCGCAGCGGGCCGAGATCGAGCGGATGCGGCGGGAGCGCGGCGGCCGGTAGCGTACGCGCCGAGAGGACGGTTCCGACCTGCGGGATCCGCCCGTCCGCCATACCCGGGCCTGGGAAGACCCAGGAGGCGACGATGTGGTGGACGGTGGCGCTCGGGTGCGCGGGCGGGGTGACGATCGAGGCGGTGGACGTGTGGACCGACGCGGACGGCGCCACGGCCACCGCGGTGGACGTCGTGAACCGCGGCCCGACCCCGATCTGGGTCTGGTCGTCGCCGACGCGCCTGGCTCCGCCGGACGACGGGCGGTCGGTGCTCGCGTACGACGTGGAGCCGTACGATCCGGGCGACGGGATCGTCGAGTTCCAGTGGTGCCCCGAGACCGAGTTGGTCCCGCCGGGCGCGCGACGGACGTTGACCGCGTCGTTCTCCGGGTCCGTCCCGATCCGATCTCCCGAGGTGTGGTCGTGCGCGGACCTCGAGGACGGCAGCCCGTGCGCCGACACCCTGGAGGTGGACGTGGCCTATGCCCACCGCCGGCTCGACCGCGGAGACCCCGTCGACTGGGCCGGGTGCGACGCGAACGAGGCGGCGGTGGCGGTCGGCGCGTGGAGCCGGATCCCGGTGTTCGCGCCGATGTAGCGCCGGCCACGACGAGACGGACCACCGTGCAGCATGACGTCCCCTCCCCGCTCGCGGAGCGGCCGCCCACGATACCCGACCGCGGGAGGGGCGATGTTCGGCACCGAAGGTCTGACCCGGGTCCGCGACGAACATCTGGTGGCGCTGCTCCGCGCGATCCACCGCGACGAGCTGCCGTGTCCGATGGATCACGTCGGGTTCGCGACCGCCGGGTTCCTCGGGATCGCGGACCACCTCGAGCACCTGCGCGGGCTCGACAAGGCCGGGGTGATCGCGGTGATCACCGCGGTGCTGGCCGAGCGCCGGGCGCGGGCCGGCCGATAGGCGCCAGGTCGACGACGACCCGGCCCGAGCGGTCGAGCGGAAGCTACGGGACGACCGACGCCTTCTTGATCCCGTCGAGCTCCGGGAACTGCTTCTCGAGGTACACGTTGCCCCGGGTCTGGATCTTGCTCTGGTCTGGACCGCGGCCGCGCGGCGCGCCCTCGCCGTACCCGGTGTGGAGCTTGTTCACCACCTCGATCCCCTCGACGACCTCGCCGAACGGGGCGAAGCCCATCCCGTCGAGCTTGCTGTTGTCGACGTAGTTGATGAACAGCTGGGTGGTGCGGGTGTTCGGACCGGCGGTCGCGAACGTGATCCGGCCCGGCGTGTTGTGCTCCTTGACCGGGTCGTCCTGGAGGTTCGCCTCCTTCCACTTCTCGGACACCGACGGGTACGGGCTGATGCCGAACTGGACCATGAACCCGGAGACCGCGCGGAAGAACTTGCACTGGTCGTAGAACCCGATCTTCACCAGGTTGTAGAACCGATCCGCCCCGTTCGGGGCCCAGTCGCGGTGGACCAGCACCACGAAGTCGCCCTTGGTGGTCTCGAACTTCACCTTGAACTCGGCCGGCGCCTGCTCGGTCGCGAGGGCGGGGTCCATCAGCGCGGGGTTCGACCCCTCGGGCGGCGTCATCGGCTGCGCTTCCGGCTCGGGGGCCGGCTTCGGCGCGGGAGCCGCCTCCTTCGGGGCCTCCTTCGGCGCGTCCTTCTGGGGATCGGTCGGCGCCGTCTCCCCCCCGCTGCAACCCGAGACCACGATCAGCGCGAACCACGAAGCCAACGCGAGACGCATGTGCGACCCCTCCGGTCGGCCCCCCTAACACTGCACGTCCGGTCCGCCCGGTGACCGCCCCGCCCCTACACCTTCAGTCTCGCCAGACCGTGGACACCGGCGAGCCGCGGAGCGTCTGCTCGACCCGCTGGTTGATCGCCCGCTCGAGCTCGACGAACCGGTGCTGGGCCGGGGCGAGCTGGAGGACGAGGTTCCGCAGCATCGACTGGCGGAACACCGACCCCGCGGGATCGTTCGCCGCGAACAGGCCGCCGTACTGATCGCGGCCGATCGACAGCGCCACCACCTCGGTCTGGCACACGCACGAGCCGACCCGCGGCGCGTTCTGGGCCAGCGCCGCGTCTCCGAACGCCATCCCCGGCCCGAGCGCGGCGATCGTCTCGATCGCGTCGGTGCCGACCGGGGCGATCAGATCGACCTGCCCGTCGACGATCACGAACGCGCGATCGCCGATCTCGCCGTGGCGGCAGACCACGGTCCGCGGCGCGAACCGCTCGACCTTGAACGACGCGCCGATCTGCTGCAGGACCTCGGGATCGGCCCAGTTGAACATCGGCGAGTGGACCAGCACCGCGGCCGGGTCGAGGTTCGGGGCCCGCCCGCCGCCGAACAGGTTCGACAGCGCCCCCATCAGCCCGTTGCGCTTCGGCGGGCCGCTCGGCGCGGCGGTGCCGCCCTGGGACCGCTCGGCGATCCCGTCGAGCAGCCACCGGAGCCGATCGCTCATCCGCCGGTGCGAGAACCGCTCGATGTTGTACACCGCCGGGTTGCCGCGTTCGCACAGCTCGAGCCAGTGCTCGTACGCGAGGACCAGCAGGTGGGTCGGGGCCGACGCGGCGACCGACGCGGATCGCGGCATCTGGCCGAACAGCTCGACCTCGCCGATCATGTCGCGCGCGGCGGCGCCGCCGATCCGGACCTCGCCGTCGAGGAACTGGACCGAGCCCTGGACGATGAACGCGAGGGTGTAGTCCTCCTCGCCCTGCTCCATCAGCAGGTCGCCCGCCTCGAGCGCGAACGGTTGGAGGTAGCCCGCAGCTTCTTGCGAGTCTTCGTTTTCCAGGCCGGCGAACGCCGGGGGCAGCGCTCCGAGGTGCATGGCCTTCGCTCTCCGCGGGACGGGACGGGACGGCCGCGGACGCGACTGCGCTCGGGCCTCCCTCTCCCCTACCCGCGTCGACCGCCACGCGCCAAGCGCCGGATCCGTCCGCGCGCGGCGTTACCCGGACGTCCCCAGGAGCTGGTCGATCTTCCCGAGCAGCCGCGGGAAGTCGATCGGCTTGGTCTCGTAGTCGTCGCACCCGGCGGCGAGCGCCTTCTCGCGATCCCCGACCATCGCGTGCGCGGTGAGGGCGATGATCGGGATCTTCCGCGTGCTCTCCTCGGCCTTCAGCCGCCCGGCCACGGTCCAGCCGTCCATCACCGGCAGGCTCATGTCGAGCAGCACCAGGTCCGGCAGCTCGACCGCCCGCTTCAGCGCTTCTCCGCCGTCGACCGCGAGATCGACGTCGAAGTTCCGACGCTTCAACCGGCGCGACAGCATGTCCCGGTTCATCTCGTTGTCCTCAACGAGGAGGATCTTCTTGTTCATTCCCTTCGCTCCTCCCCGAAGACCCGGCGCAGTTCGTCGGCCACTCGGCGCGACACCGCGTCCGGATCGAGGTCGGGTTCGTTCACCAACACGGTCACGACGACCGACCCGGTCGACCGCGGCGCCCCGGTCGGGCCTCCGCGCCACCCCGGGTGGGCCATGATGTCGCCGCCGAGCGGCAGCGGAGGCTCGTCTCCGTCCAACCGCTCGACGTGCTCGGTCACGTCGCGGCACGCCGCGTGGACGGTCGGGTCGTCGCAGCCGGGGCCGCGCGGACGGAGCCGGCAGCTCGTCTCGACCCAGATCCATCGGCCGTCGCGGCCCATCATCCGCGCCAGGAACGTGAACGCGGGCGGGAGCTCGCCCGACCGCCGTCGGGCCTCGAGCGCCCGGCGGTCCAGCGGGTGGACCCACTCCCAGAACGGGCGGCGCGCGAGCTCGGCCGGCTCGTACCCGAGCAGGGTCCGGCAGGCCGGCGACACGTACCGGATCTCCCCCGACTCCGCGCGGAACTCGACGATCAGGTCGGTCGTGTTCTCGAGCAGGACGCGGTACCGACGCTCGCTCGCCTCCAGCGACCGGTGGGCCTCCCGCAGCCCGAGCTGGGTGCGGATCCGCGCGTGGACGATCTCGAAGTTCAGCGGCTTGACCACGAAGTCGTTCGCCTCGGCCTTCAGCGCCTCGACCACCGCCTCGGCGTCGGATCGCGCGGTGGTCATCACGATCGGCAGCGCGATCGGCCCCCGGGTCTCACGAACCCGCCGCAGGACCTCGAGCCCGGTCATCCCAGGCATCATCCAATCCAGCAGGACCAGATCGAACGACCCGCCGGCGATCGCGACCAGCGCGCTCTCCCCGTCGACCGCCACCTCGACCTGGTACCCCTGGCGCTCGAGCCGCCGCGCGAGCACGTCCCGGTTCGCCTCGTGGTCGTCGACGACCAGGATCCGGGCGGCGGTCTGGGCGGGTCGCTGGTCGGCCTGCACGGGGGCCCCGGCCGGGGTCTGGCGGGTGCGCGGCGCGGCGGGGCTCGGCGACAACGTCGGGCGCGGGATCGCCGTCTGCGGGGTGGCGGCGCGCGTTCGGAGCGGACCAGCGGCGATCGTCCGCTCGAGCTTCGTCAGCACCCGCTGGAGGCCGGACGGCGTGCCCCCGTCGGACCCGAGCGTCACGACCGGGATCCCGTGGGTGGTCGGCTCGGCGGTGAGCCGCTTCAGCGCGTGCCACCGGTCCATCGGCGGCAGCCCCG
>JBEBJW010000684.1:0-4686 GCA_040079715.1 Myxococcota bacterium
CGAGCCACGCCCACACCGCCCGGTCGGACGCGAGCCCCCGGCCGAGCGGCAGGGCGGCGTGCAGCGCCGGGGCGAGGACCAGATCGAGCGCCGGATCGCCGGCCGGTCCGGTCACCAGCGCGCGCAACGGCTCGGCGTCCCACCCGAGCGACGCGACCTCGCGGGTGTGTTCGCGGCTGAGCGCCAGCGGCTCGTCCGACGCGCGGAGCCACCCTTCGACCTCGCGCAGGCCCTGGGCCGTGAGGGCGCGGATCATCGCGTCAGCTCGCCGATGCTGCGCCGCACGACCTCTCCGAGGTCCGACCACCGAGCGAGCCCCAGCGCGACCTCCTCCTGGAGCAACGCCCACGACTCCGGTCCGGCGTCGACGATCCGATCGATCAGCAGCGGGAGACGGTCCGCGACCGGGCGATCCGGATAGGTGTGGCGGGCGACCAATCCCAAGACCTGAGCATGCCAATCGCGCCCGTAGGTGGGCTCGCCGTCCTCTCCCCGCGCGAGCCCCCGGGCGGCGTCGCCGAACATCGCGGTCCAACCGGCGGTGGCGATCGTGTGGAACAACAGGTCGCGCACCGCCGCGGGCCTGCCGGTGCGCGCGCCGGATCGGAGGGCGCCCGCGAGGTCCGGCAGCTCCTCGTTCAGCCACAGGATCGGCGGATCCGCGGTCAACTGGAAGTACCACGCCTGGCCGGACCACGGTCGGAGCGGCTCGACGACCGAGAACCGCTCCCACCGCACCGACAGGAACGAGCCGGCGGACTCGCGCGCTTCGGCGAGCCGGATCGACAGCACCTCGGACCCGCCGAGCTCGGCCGCCAGCTCGCGGGCGAACCCCGCCGGCAGGTCGTCCCGGGCGGTCGCGCGGGCCACCACGCATTGCAGCTCGACCCCTTCGCGCAGATCGGCCGGCGACAGGGCGAGCGTCCCGCGGTGGACGCCGTCGGGGCCAGGCGTGAGCCGGACCGCCGTCCGGAGCAAGGTCGCGGGCTCCTCGGCCAGCAACACCACCCGCACGGCGTCCGGGCGACGTTCGTCCGGCGGCAACACGTCCCACACCGCGCCGGGCACGGCGTAGGTCACGGTCATCCGGAGCTCGTCGCGCGGCCCCACCGCGGACAGGTCGATCCGACCCTGATCCTCGAGCACCGGGACGTCCCGCCCGTCGACGACCAGGCTCGTCACGGACAGCCGACCGTGCCGGCCGGCGTACCGGTACGGGTGGAACCGGCGGCGGCGGGTCGCGGTGGTCACTCGGTCACCCGCCCGGTGACGACCAGCTCGAGGCACGCGCGGTGCGGCGCCACCGGGAATCGCGCCAGCCCGGTCCGACCGCGGAACGCGACCCGGTCCGTGCCGGCCGGTGCAGCGATGGTCGCCACCCCGTCGGTCACCGCCGCCGCGCCAGGCTCGGCCGCGATCTCGTCGATCAGTGCCCCGACGCCCTCGCCGCCGTCCGGCACGCGCACATCGATCCGGACCGACCAGGGCGCAGCGACCATCGTCGTCGGCGCGACCGCGCCCGAGAACGTCCACCGGCCGTCGTCGCCGATCGACGCGTCGAGGGCGGTGAACGTGAACGCGGCCTGGTCGCGGGCCGCCGGACCGGGGCCGACCACCGGAAACAGGCGCCGGAGTCCCACCGGACCATCGTCGCGGTCGGTGACCCGGGCGGCGGTCAGCCGCCGGAGCGCGTCGACCGCGTCCCGCCACAGGCCCTCGACCGCGGTGGCGTACCCCCGACGCCAGTCCTGCTTCAACCGCGGGGTCGAGACCCACCGGTCGTGCGACGGGGGCTCGGCGTCGCGGAGGAACAGCTCGACCAGGTCGTCGGACGGGCTTGGGTCACGCCGAGCGCCTCCGGCCACCACCAGCGCGTGGAACGGGATCGCGCCTGCGGACAGCCGGTCCAACCGACGGCGCTCGACCACCATCCCGGGGCCCCGGAACCCGACGAGCTCGTTCGGGTCGGGTTCCCCCACCGCCGCCCGCCGGACCACGAGATCGACCCGAGCGGTGGTCGCGACCTCGCCACGCGCCCGTCGGGCCGGGAGCGCGAGCGCCAGCGGGTGGACGATCACGTCGCCGGGGTCGCGCAGGGCCGACGCCTCCTCCCCGCCGAGGTACCGCCGGTACGCCGCTCGCCACGGCCCCCCCGACGGGGCGGCGATCGGCGGCGCGCCGCGCACCTCCACCGACAGGTCCAGCCGACCGAGGGCGACCGCGGGCCAGAAGCTGCGATCCGCCGCGGTCCGGAGGCGCTCGGCCAGCGCCGATGGGGCGGGCGCGTCATCGGTCGCGGGCTCCTCGAACCCGACCACCCCGATCGAGGTGCCGCCGGTGTCGTGCGGGAGGGGCGCCGCGCCGAGTCCGGCGAGCGCCGCGTCGGCGTCGGCGTCCCACACCGAGACGGCCCGGGGCCCGCCCTCGGTCGGCTCTTCGCGGCCGAGCCACCCGTCGCCGGCGAACCCGCGGTCGCCGACCTCGTGCCACGGCAGCGCGGCCTTGGCCACGAACCGCCGCCGGCCGTCCTCCCCCAGCCGGGACCCGAACGCGACGGTGGACCAGCGCGAGAACCGCCACAGCACCGCCTTGCCGAGGCCGAAGCTGCCGCCGGCGCCCGCCTCGCGCTTGTCCGAGAACAGCCGATCGCGGCACAGCGCGGCGAACGGCCCGTCGCCGGCTTCGGGTCCGACCAGGCCGGTGGTGTGGCGGTCCTCGATCCACAGCACGAGGATCTCGGCCGGATCGGCGTCGACCGCCCGGGCGAACCGACCGCGCTCGGTCGGGCCGGCGGACGCCACCACCCCGCGGACGTGCGCTTCGAGGGCGTCCCACCGGAGCGCCGTCCGGAGCGCGTCGAGTCGCTCGCCGCTCACCGGGTCGAGCACGAACCGGACCGACACCGGGACCGGATCACCCGCGAGGTGCTGGTCCGTCGCGTTCTGGAGCACCTCGCGGGTGAACGTGTCGAGGGTGGCGTCGAACACGAACGCGCTGGCGTCGCCGCCGGAGCGCGCCCCCGACGCGGGCACGGGGTCGAAGATCCACCCGAGTTCGGTCATCGTCCCACCCGACTAGAACTGGAAGTACACGAAGTCCACCCGATCCGGTCGCCACATCAGCCCGATCGCGAGGACCCACGCCGCCCACACCGTGGTCTCGACCGGCAGCGCCCACCGGCTGCCCGCGAGCCGCGGGGCGAGCCACCGCTCGGCCCACCCCGCCACCACCAGCGGCGCCGCGACCGCGGCGGTGATCGCTGCCAACGAGCCGGTGACCATCCACTCGTCGGGCGTCGCCTGCCACGGGATCTTCGTCAGGTGCGCCACTGCGCGGTCGACGTACACCTCCCGGAACAACATCGTGCCCGGGAGGAGCACCACCAGCCAATGAAACACCGTCGCCGCCGGGCGGATCCACGGATCCCGCAGCCGCGCCTCTCCCGGACCCCACCGGGCGAACGCGCCGTACGCGCACATCCACAGCCCGTGCCACACCCCGAACAGCACGTAGTTCCACCGCGCGCCGTGCCACAGGCCGATCAGCACGAACGTGGCCAGCACCGCGCCCGCGAACCGGACCGGCGAGATCGGCGTCCGCTCCCCGAGCAGCGGCGCCAGCAGATAGTCGCGGAACCACTGCGACAGGGTGATGTGCCACCGGCGCCAGAAGTCCGGCGTGGAGACCGCGAGGTGCGGCCGATCGAAGTTCTCGGACAGCTCGATCCCGAGCAGCCGCGAGATCCCGCGCGCGATGTCGGTGTAGCCCGAGAAGTCGCAGTACAGCTGGACGATGAACGCGATCGTGGCGCACCACACCAGCGGCCCCGCCGGATCGAGCACGGTGAACGACTTGTCGACGTACGGGGCGAGCGTGTCCGCCAACGCCACCTTCTTGAACCCACCCCACAGCGCGAGCCCGAGCCCGCTCCGGAGCCGCGCGGCGTCGAGGGTCCGCGGGCGCTCGAGCTGCGGCAACAGCCGGGTCGCCCGTTCGATCGGCCCGGCGACGAGCTGCGGGAAGTACGACACGTACGCCAGGTAGTCCAGCAGGTCGCGCCGGGGTCGGAGCACGCCGCGGTACACGTCGATCGTGTACGACATCGTCTGGAACGTGTAGAAGCTGATCCCGACCGGGAGCACCAGCCCCAGCACGTGCAGCTCCACCCCGAGGCCGAGCGCGTGGAGCGCGTCGCCGACGTTCACCACGAAGAAGTCGAAGTACTTGAAGAAGCCGAGCACGGTGAGGTTCGACCCCAGGCTCACCACGAGCAGCGCGCGCTTGTGCTCCGGTCGGCGCGCGATCGCGAGGGCGACGGTCCAGTCCACGAGCGCCGTCCCGTACAGCAGCCCGAGGAACCACAGGTGGACCCAGCCGTAGAACACGGCGCTCGCCACGACCAGCAGCCGGTTCTGCCACCGGCGGTCGCGCAGCGCCCAGTACAGCGCGAACACGATCGGGAAGAACCCGAGAAACTCGATCTGCGCGAAGCTCACCGCGGCGACCCCGACCGGGTATAGCCGGCCGTCACCGCCGCAGTCGACCCGAGATCCGCCGGACCAGCGCGCCGGCGTCCGGCACCCCGAGCGCCGCGGTCGCGCCGAGGTACACCGCCCCGAACGCCCCGAACACCGCCGCCGCGAGCGGGATCGGCGGCAGCGGAAGGCCCCGCAGCGCCCACCCGAC
>JBEBJW010000685.1:0-4682 GCA_040079715.1 Myxococcota bacterium
GGTGGAACGACACCCCCGACGACGACGGCCCGGACGACGGCCAGCCGGACCCGGAGCTCGACGCGCTCGACGACAACGCGCTCGCCGCCCGGGAGGCCGCGATCGAGCTCGACGCCCGCAAGCTCCTCGCCGGTGGAGGGGCTCCGGACGCGGCCCGGCTCGACAAGCTCCGCCACATGCGGCGTCGGCTGCGGCGGGCGCGCCGTCGGCTCCGGATGCAGGGCGGCGGGCGCGGCGCCGGTCGGTTCGGTCGACACGCCCGCTGACGGCATACGATCGGGGGAATGGAACCGGACCCCCTGACGATCACGGTCCGCCTGCTGTCGGCGGTCGCCGCGGGCGGCGCGATCGGCCTCGAGCGCACCTACCACGGTCGACCGGCCGGGTTCCGGACCCACACCCTCGTCTGTGTCACGTCCGCGGTGCTGATGCTGGTCACGTGGTACCAGGCGGCGTGGGTCCCCGACATCTCGGTCGAGACGATCCGGACCGATCCGACGCGAATCGCCCAGGGGATCCTCACCGGCGTCGGGTTCCTGGGCGCTGGGGTGATCCACCGGGAGGGGCCGACCGTCCGCGGCCTGACCACTGCCGGGTCGATCTGGCTCACCGCCGCGCTCGGGATCCTGTACGGGATCGGGTTCTGGTACCCGGCGATCCTCGGGACGGTGCTCGCGCTCGGGATCCTGTCCGCGTTCCGGTGGCTCGAGGCCGGGTTGCCGTCCCAGTCGTGGGTCCGGGCGCGGGTCCGGTTCTCCCGCGGCGACGCCCCGAGCGAGGACGAGCTCCGCGCCACGCTCGCCCGCCACCGGTTCCACGTCCAGCGGGTCGCGTACACCGCCGTCGACGACGCGCTCGAGTACGAGCTGGTCCTCCGCACCACCCGTCCCGACGCGATGCCCACCCTCGCCGCTGCGTGGGCCGGCCAGGCGCGGATCCGCGAGTTCCATCTGGCCCCGGTCGGCGAGTGACCTCGGGTCTGCGGTCGGGCGTCGCCCGCTGCGCGGGCCGGCCTCCCTCCCGGCTCGCTCCGCTCGGTCGCTGGCGCGACTGGCTGCGCCACCGTCGGTCCGCCTGACGCGGGCGGTCGCCGTGCGACCGCCCCGAGCGCTCTGGGTGGGGCCCCCCACGAAGCGCTCAGCCCCGCCGGCGCCGAGCGACCGCCCCGACCACCAACAAGGCCGCCGCCCCGGCGGGGAGCGGCGCCGTCCCGCAGCCCTCCGGGCACGGATCGTCCGCGATCGAGCCCGGATCGTCGATCGTCAACCGGGTCGGTGCCGACGCGTTGCCCGCGGCGTCGACCGCCACCAGATCGACCGCGAACGACACGGCCTCCTGGTCGTCGGTGGCGTCGTCGATCCACGTCCAATCGAGGCGGGTCACCGGCGCGTCGATCGACGGGAGCCCCACCCCGGCCGGCAGCGCCCCCGCCACGAGGTTCGCGGCGTACCCGACGGGCTCGCCCGGGTCGTCGAACCCGATCGACACCACGCCGATGTCGTCGCACGACGTCACCGCCTGCGGTCCGCCGCACGGCCCGTCCGGACCGTGGCCGCGTCGGATGTCGAGCCACGCCACCACCGGGGCCGCCGGCGGCGCTGAGTCGGCCGGATCCGCGACGATCGCGAACGGGTCCGGGGGGGCGATCGAGCAGGCGAACGCGGTCGCGGCGTACATCGACAGCAACATCCCGGGATCATACCGTACGGCTGAACCGGGCGGATCCGAGTCGATCGTCGAACGCCATCGCCACGTTCCGGACGAGCAGCCGGCCGAGCGGGGTGACCTCGATCCCGTCCGGGGTCACGGCGCACAACCCGTCGTCGACCAGCGGCGCCAGCGCGGCGAGCGCCTCGGCGAACGTCTCGTCGAACCGGATCCCGTGGCGCGCCTCGATCGCGGCCTTCACCACGCGGAAGTTGCACATCAGCGACGCGATCACGTCGCGCCGGAGCCGGTCCTCGGCGGTCAGCCGCAGCCCCTTCACCACCCGCGGCCCCTCCCCTCGCTCGACCGCGCGGTACCACGCCCCGAGGTGCGGCTGGTCCTGGGCGTACACCCCGTCGAGCTCGCTGATCGCAGACACGCCGACCCCGACCAGCGGCAGGTCCGCGCGGGTGGTGTACCCCATGAAGTTCCGGTGGAGCGCCCGATCGCGGGCCGCGATCGCCAGGGCGTCGTCCGGGCGCGCGAAGTGGTCCATCCCGACCTCGACGTACCCGGCGTCGAGCAGGCGCTCGCGGGCCAGCAGGAACAGCGCGAGCTTGTCGACCGGCCCCGGGAGCGCCGCGGCGTCGATCCGCTGCTGGTGCTTCTTCAACCACGGGACGTGGGCGTAGCTGTACACCGCGAGCCGATCCGGACCGAGGCCGATCACCTCGTCGATCGTCGCGCCGAAGCTGACGGCGTCCTGGTGCGGCAGGCCGTACACGAGGTCGACGTTCAGCCCGCGCATCCCGTGGTCGCGCGCCCGGGCGGTCAGGGCGCGGATCCGGTCGGTCGACTGGGGGCGGTTCACCGCGGCGAGCACGCGCGGATCGGTGCTCTGGACCCCGAGCGAGATCCGGGTCACGCCGCGCTGGACCAGGTGATCGAGCTGGGCGTCGGACGTCACGTCCGGGTCGATCTCGACCGACCGCTCGACCCCGGGGATCCCGCGGAACCGCGCGTCGAGCAGGTCGTACAGCGCGTCGAGCTGACGGACGTCGAGCCAGGTCGGGGTCCCTCCGCCGAAGTGGATCCGCGCCACGTCGACGACCGCGGCCGGCAGCGGCAGCGCGGCGAGCGCCACCCCGACCGCCGCCACGTACCGGTCGCCCGCCTCCTGCCGGGACGACACCACCTGGTTGCAGCCGCAGAACCAGCACTGCTCGCGGCAGAACGGGATGTGGACGTACACGTCGATCGGCCGATCGATCGCCCGCATCGCCGCGGTGACCTCGGCCTCCGGGAACCCGTCGACCCAGGTCGGGACGGTCGGGTAGCTCGTGTACCGCGGCCCCGGCCGGTCGAGGCGCACCAACAGCTCCGGCGACGGGGTGATCATCAGGCGACCAGGTACCCGCCGTCGACCACCAGCGCAGCGCCGGTGACGTAGGCGGCGGCGTCGCTCGCGAGGAACGCCACCGTGGTCGCGATCTCGTCGGGGGTGCCGGATCGACCGAGCGGGACCCGCGCCAAGAACCCCTTCATCAGCGCCTCCGGTGACAACCCGAGCCCGGCGACGATCGCCGCCCCCGCCGCCGCAGCACCCGGCGTGTCGACCGAGCCCGGCGCGACCGCCACCACCCGGATCCCGTGCCGCCCGAGCTCGAGCGCCAACGATCGGGTCATCATCACCATCCCGGCCTTCGACGCGTCGTAGTGGACCAGGCTGCCGGTCGGGTGGATCGCGTCGATCGACGCGATGTTGACGATCACCCCGCCATGGTTGGCGTCGATCATCCGACGCGCCGCGGCCTGGGCGGTGAAGAACGCGCCGCGGAGGTTGACCGCGAACACCCGGTCCCAGCCCTCCTCGGTCAGCTCCAGCGCCGCGCGGGCCGGGAAGATCCCCGCGTTGTTCACCAGCACGTCGACCCGGCCGTACCGCTCGACGCACGCGTCGACCGACCCGCGGCCGTCCGCCAGGATCGCCTCGTCCGCCCGGAGCGACGACGCCGTGCCGCCGCTGGCGTTGATCTCGGCCGCCACCGACGCCGCCGACGTCTCGTCGACGTCGGTGATCAGCACCTTCGCGCCGGCTTCGGCCAGCCGCAGCGCGATCGCGCGACCGATCCCCTTGGCGCCGCCGGTGACGATCGCCGCCCGGCCAGCGAGAGACAGCAGCTCCGACATCGGGACCACGGGACCTCCTCTCCCGTCACCGAGAGCAAGGCCCGTGCCGGATCCCGAGTCCGCGATACGGTAGGTTTTCCCTGCCCGCCCGGGTCGGGACCGTGGCGGTCTCCCCAGGGGGGCGTGCGAAATCGCTCACTTCTTCGCGACGACCCCGACCACCCAGTCGACGACGGCGCGCTCGACCCACCCGTACGACACGTCCTTCAGCTTCGCCCGGGCGATCGTCGCGCCGCCCGACGTGGCGACGACCTCGGTGCCCTCGAGCACGAACCACAGCCGCTCGAACACCTTGTTCATCTCGTCGATCCACGGCCGGGCCTTCACCCCGCCGCCCTCGCTGCCGATGTCGAGGTTGAGCTGGTGCGAGGTGAACAGCACCTTACCGACCAGCCGCAGGTGCGCGTCGAGCTCGGCGCACGACCGGTGCCAGGCCTTGGTGGTCTGCGCGTACCGCTCCTCGTCGCGGGTCGCCTTGAACTTCGGGTCGACCCGGTCGAGCTTGTCGAGCGCCGTGTCGAGGATCGCCGCCAGCCCGGGATCGAGCTCCACCACGTTCGATTCGGGGCCCGCGAGCTCGCGGGCGGGGCCGTGTCCCAACCGTCACCTCCGTCTGCCGGCACGTTCGGCCCGATCGGTCGCGGTCATCGTCACGGTTTGTCACCGAGACGGGCGAAGCTGGGCTCGAACCGTGAACCGGCGGCGTTCCGGGCGCGGGGGGGGGCGCCCGCCCCGGGTGTTTTAAAAAAAATTTCGGGGCGGCCCGGGTTTTAGGGGGTGTTTGTGGGGGGGGGGGGGGGGATGTAAAAATGGGGGGGGGGGGGGGGGGGGGGGGGGGGGGGGGG
>JBEBJW010000686.1:0-4681 GCA_040079715.1 Myxococcota bacterium
CCCCCGCCTGCCCCGGAGCCGCCATGGCCAACTTCTCGACCCACGCGTTGGGCGCAGTCGGCGCCGGCGTCGTCGCCAGTTCGATCCTCGCCTCGGCCGACCTGTTGCCGCTCGCGAGCGTCGCCACCGGCGTCGCCCTCGTCGGGCTCGGCGGGATCTTCCCGGACGTCGACTCCGACCACTCCGACGCGTTGACCCTGGTGTTCGACACGCTGAGCGTCGGGATCGCGGTCCCGCTGATGATCGCGGCGATGCCGGCGTTCGGGCTGCTGGTCAGCCTGGGGGTGCTGGTCGTCGCCTGGCTGGTCCTCCGGTACGTGGCGATCGTGCCGTTCCGGTGGTTCACCGTCCATCGCGGGCGATTCCACTCGATCCCGACCGGGCTCACCGTCGCAGCGGCGCTGGCGCTGGTCGCCCATCGGGCCCTCGGGTTCGACCCGATCCGCTCGTGGACGTTCGGCGGTCTGTTCCTGCTCGGGTTCGTGGTCCACCTGATCCTGGACGAGCTGTTCAGCGTCGACCTCGGCAACCGCAGGATCAAGCGCTCGTTCGGCACCGCGCTCAAGCTCGGCGAGATCGGAGACCCGCTCGGGTACCTGGTGTTGTACGCCGGGCTGGCGGTCCTCGTGCTGCTCGCGCCGTCGCCGGTCACGTTCGTCCAGGCGTGCGCGGAGATCGACCTGCAGCTCCTGCCGCCCGCCGCGGTGCTGGATCGGTTCGCGGATCTCCGACCGGTCCCGTGACGATTTGCATACACATTGGATAGAACCTGTGCCGCGGGGAATCCAATGCGCCATGCTGCAATCGTGTTCGTGGGGGTGGTCGGGTGCGGAGCGCCGGTCGACGGGACGCCGGTCCCGGCGCGCGCCGACGTGGTGGGCCAGTCCGGCCGGGTGCTGTCACCGGGTTGCGTCGGTTCGGGGTACGCGACGGTCCAGAGTGCGATCGCCGCGGCCGCGACGGGCGACGTGGTCGAGGTGTGCCCCGGCACCTACCGCGAGCGGCTGACGGTCACCGGCAAGACGATCACCGTGCGATCCCGCGACGGCGCCGCGACCACGATCGTCGACGCCCAGAGCCTCGGACGGACCCTCAGCGTCACCGGGGGCGCGTCGGTCACGGTGGAGGACCTGACGTTGCAGAACGGGTCGACCAGCGGGCCCGGCGGCAACCTGTACTGCAGCGCGTCGACCCTCACGGTCCGCGGGGTGGTCGCGACGAACGGCCGGGCGAACGACGGCGGCGGGCTCGGGGTGCTCGCCACCTGCACCGGCTCGGTCGAGGACTCGACGTTCCAGGACAACAGCTCGACCTGGCGCGGCGGTGGGATCTCGGTCCACGGCGACGCGTTCGCGGTCCGCGACAACACGCTCGTGTCGAACGACGCGACCACCAGCGGCGGCGGGCTGTTCATGGACGGGGACGGCGACGTCACCGGCAACCGGCTCGACGGCAACAGCTCGGCGAAGTGGGGCGGCGGCGCGTACGTCAACTACAGCTGGGGCGAGATCGCCGACAACACCGTGATCGGCAACACCTCCGCCGACGACGGCGCGGGGATCTACGTGTACTTCGGCGCGCCGATCGTCGAGCGGAACACGTTCGACGCGAACGACACGGACGACGAGGGCGGCGGGCTGCGGATCAAGCTGTCGGAGGCGACGATCCTCGACAACGTGTTCACCGGCAACCACGCCGACTACCGCGGCGGCGGCCTCAAGGTGTCCCACGACGAGGTCGTGATGGCCGGCAACCTGTTCGTCGACAACGACGCGTACGTCACCGGCGGGGGCGCCCTGCTGTACGAGTCCGCCTCGGATCTGTCCGACGAGACGTACGAGGACAACCACGCCGACAACGGTGGCGCGCTCGCGATCCTCGAGGGGTGGGGCGATCTGCTGCTCCAGGACTCCACCTTCACCGGCAACAGCGCCCGCGTGCAGGGCGGCCACCTGTACGTCGACCTGCCGAACCACAAGACCGTGGCGCGGCGGGTCACGTTCTACGGCGGCTCGGCCCAGACCGGCGGCGCGGTGTACGCGTTCGAGACCGGCCTGACGTTCGAGAACGTCGTGCTCGACCACAACGACGCCACCACCTCCGGCGGCGCGATGTACCTCGACGGCGTGACGGGCAAGCTGACGAACGCGGTCGTGTACTGGAACGACGCCCCGGTGGGCGGCGGGATGACGATCGTGAACGGGCCCGCCGGGTTCACCATCACGAACACCGTGTTCCGCGAGAACTGGACCGGAGCCACGCTGAAGGTCGAGAGCGGCACCGCTCCCGTCGTGCGGTACAGCGACTTCTACAAGAACTCGATCGACTTTGCAGGGATGTCGAGTGTGATCGGCGCGAACGGAAACCTCGCCGTCTCGCCGTCGTTCGTCGACGGTCCGGCGGGCGACTTCCACCTCACGTCGACCAGCGCGGTGCGGAACGTGGGTGACCCGGCGATCTGGGACGTCGACGGGACCCGGTCGGATCAGGGTCGGTACGGTGGACCGAACGGCTACTGATCAATGCAGAACGACATACGTCGACTGCATGCGGTACTTCGTCCTACTCGGTGTCCTGGTCGGCTGCGTCCACAATCCCACGGTCCCGGTGAACCTGCTCGCCCAGGTTCCACCCGACACGGTCCAACAGACCGAGCCGTTGATGCGGAGGATCGAGGCGCTGGACAGCGAGATCGCCGTCGCCACGCGCCAGGCGGAGCAGGCGCGGTCGCTCGAGGCGGCGCAGGCCGAGCGGGTCGACGCCCTCGACGACCTCCAGTCCGGCAACCGCGACCTGAAGCGGATGGCGGTCGAGCGCGGGGACGCGACCGCCGCCACCGCCGCGGACGCGACGTCGGCGGAGCGTAGCTCGACGCTGGAGGTGGCCCGGGCGGATCTCGCGGCGGCGGAGATCGCGGCCGGCTCGGCCGAGGCGAACCTGACGTTGCTCCAGGCGGAGCGGGAGGTCACCACGGCCGAACTGGAGCTCACCCGGGCCCAGTCGATCGGCCCCGAGGCGCTGTCGGTCGAGCCGTTCCAGCGGGCGCTCGACAACGCGGTGGTTCGCCGCGACGAAGCGGCCGAGCGCGCCGCGGACGCCGAGTCTGCCCACCAGTGATCCCGCGGGGTTACGGCGTCGGCCGGAGGTGCGGGTGAGCGACGCGACGGTCCGGATCGAGCACGCCGAAGCAGAGGGCCGCGGCGCCTGGTTCGTCGAGCGTGAGGGGGTCCGACTGGCCGAGCTGACCTACTCCCGGGCCGGCGAGGCGCTGGTGATCATCGACCACACCGAGGTCCACGAGCGGCTCAGGGGCCTCGGCGTCGCCCGGAAGCTGCTCGACGCCGCGGTCGCCTGGGCGCGCGAGACCCACACCCGGGTGATCGCGACCTGCCCGTACGCGAAGGCGCAGTTCGACAAAGACCCGTCGATCCGGGATGTCCTCGCAGGCTGACCGGGCCGGCGACACCGCGCGGCGACCAACTTCGACCGGTGCCCACGCCCCGGCGGCGATACGAATCCACAGGGTCGCGTTTCACGCACGCGCGCGCCCGAACCCCCTGGGGTGCTCGCGATGCACACGGCGCAGCTCGTTCGGGCCACCGACGGGCCCAATTCCAACCTCTCCGACCTCCGCGCGTTCGGCGAGGAGCTCGATCGGCTCAAGGAGCGGACCCTCGGGCGGGTCGGCGCGGTCGACGTCCGTCGCCTCCGCCGGCTCGAGACGTTCTCGATCGCGATGGAGGTCGTCGGGCGGCTGCTGATCCAGTTCAGCCCCGAGCCGATCACGTTCGTCACCGGGGTGTTCGCGCTGTTCGTCCACAAGCAGCTCCAGGCGATCGAGATCGGCCACACCGTGCTCCACGGCGCGTACGACCGGCTGGCGGGGACCCGCGGCCACCACAGCAAGCGGTACCGGTGGGACATCCCGATCGACGAGGCGTCGTGGCGCGAGGGGCACAACGTCCGCCACCACGGCACCACCAACGTCGCCGGCAAGGACCCGGACCTCGAGTTCGGCCCGGTCCGCCTGACCGCCCACACCCCGTACGTGTGGTACCACGGGTGGCAGCTCTGGCTGACGCTCGGGTTGATCGTCCCGAACTTCACGATGCTGATGAACGGGCACTTCACCGGGCTCGGCGAGGACGCGCCGAAGGGCGGGCTCCGCGGCGCATGGTGGCGGACGATTCGGAAATTCGTCCCGTACTACCTCGAAAACTACCTGCTGTTCCCGCTGCTGGCCGGGCCGCTGTTCTTCAAGGTCCTGCTGGGCAACTGGCTCGCCGAGACGATGCGCGACGTGTACTCCGCCGCGACCATCTTCTGCGGCCACGTCGGCCACGACGTCCGGAGCTTCCCGGAGGGCACCCGACCGACCAGCCGCGGCGAGTGGTACGCGATGCAGGTCGAGTCGTCGAACGACTTCGAGGTGTCGCGGCCGCTGGCGGTGCTGTGCGGCGGGCTCGAGCGGCAGATCGAGCACCACCTGTTCCCGACGCTCCCGCCGGATCGCCTGCGGGAGATCGCACCCGAGGTCCGCGCGATCTGCGCGCGGCACGGGGTCACGTACCGCACCGCGAGCTGGGGCCGCACCCTGCGGGGCGCGGTGGCGCAGATCGCGCTGCTCGCCCGAAATCGCGGGCTCCCTCCGGCGCCGGCCCGCGAGGCGTCAGCCCGAGGC
>JBEBJW010000687.1:0-4676 GCA_040079715.1 Myxococcota bacterium
CGGTACCGCCGCCCCGTGTCGGAGTCCTCCCGGGTCGACGACTGGCTCTGCCAGTGGAACAACGTCGGCGTCACGACGTAGTCCTCGTACAGCGTCGTCGGCGTGAACTCCTTCTCGTCCTTGTCCAACGTCACGTAGAACAGATCACACCGGTGCGCCGCGCACTTGTAGACCCCGGCCTGCGTCGCGAGCAGCTTGCCTCGGTCGGTGACCAGGTTCAGCGCGGCCGAGATCTCCGCTCGCGTGTAGTGCGCGTGGACGCGCAGCGGCAGCCCGTCCAGCTCGAGCGTCGGCCGACGGCGCCGGTCGTCGAGGACCGCCAGCAGGTCCCGCACCTCGGTCCGCAGCAGATCGTCGGACCAAAGCTCGTCCAGGAACGCCCCGAGCTCGGCCAGCGGCCGATCGTCTTGACCGAACAGGGCGAAGGCCATGCGCTGCTGCGGGTCCTCCGGGTCGGGAGCCGGCGGAGTCTCCCGGTCGAGCCACATCCGCCAAGGCGTCAGCCGATCGAGGTCGTCCACGTGGAGCGCGCGCCCGAGCGACCGGACGATCGGCCCGTCCGGGACCCGGTCGACGAACCCGCGCACTCGCCGGAGCTCGGTGAACGTGTGGCCGGAGCGGTACAGGTCCTCGGGGTCGAGGCGAGCGCGCGTCAGGTAGTCGCCGAGCGACATCGACGCGTCGAGGTCCTCCGCGAGGGCCTTCCACGAGCGGAGCGTACGCTTGAGGTTCGCGAGGATCACGGCCTGCGCGCGCCGCTCGAGGTGGATCGAGCAGCCCGACGGCAGCCGCGGGAACCCCTGCTCGACGGCTTCGGACAGCTCCTGCCGCGTCCCACCTCCGAGCAGGGCTCGGAACCGCAGGTCGAACCGGAAGTCCTGATGCGCGTTGCCGACGAAGTCCAGCACGGCGGTCAGGCACGCCTTCTCGGGGTGCAGGCGCAGGCCGCGACCCAGCTGCTGCAGGAAGATCGTCGGCGACTCGGTCGGCCGCAGGAACATCACGGTGTCGACCCGTGGGATGTCGACGCCCTCGTTGAACACGTCGACCGTGAACAGCGCGCACCGCTCGCCGCGCTCGAGCAGGCGGACCCGCTCGTCCCGCAGGGCCGGGTCGGTCTTGCCGTGGACGACGTCGGCCGGGAGCCCCTTCCGACGGAAGAACGCCGCCATGAACTCGGCGTGCGCGACCGACACGCAGAACCCGATGGCCCGCATCTGCGACGGGTCGCGCACCTTGTCGACCAGCGCGCGCAGGACGAGGTCCGCCCACCGCTCGTCGCCGGTGTACAGCCGCTCGAGCCGGTCGACCTCGTAGCGCCCCAGCCGCGGGTTCCAAGCACCGCGGAGGTCGGTGTCGTCGTGGACGACGAAGTACTGGAACGGCGCGAGCAGCTCCTGGTCGAGCGCGTCCCACAGCCGCGACTCGGCGGCGACTCGCCCGTCGAACCAGTGGAGCACCGACCTGCCGTCCGCGCGCTCGGGCGTGGCGGTCAGCCCGAGGAGCAGCTTCGGGCGCAGGTGCCGCAGGAGCGCGTCGTAGGTGTCGGCGGCGGAGTGGTGGAACTCGTCGACGACCACCACGTCGAACGCGTCCGGCGCGAGCGCGGCGAGCCGGTCCACGTGCAGCGCCTGGATCGACGCGAACACGTGGCGCCCGACCACTGGCTTCTCTCGGCCCGTGAGCTTCTCCCCGTAGTTGCCGTCTCGGACCGCGACCCGGAACGCGGCGAGGCTCTGGTCGAGGATGCGGTCTCGGTGCGCCACGAACAGGAGCGACGGCCGACCCGGCTGACGCGCGTAGTCGAGCGCGGCGATCACCGTCTTGCCGGTGCCGGTGGCCGCGATGACGAGGTTCCGGTGGTGTCCGGCCTCGCGTTCGGCGGCGAGCGCGGCGAGGACGGCCTCCTGGTGAGGGAGCGCCTTGAGCCGGACCAGGTGGACCAGTGCGTCGCGACCCGGGTCCCCGCGGCGAGCGACGCTCCGGAGGAACCGGTCGCGGTCGTACGGCTCGAATCCGGGGTCGTCCCAGTACTGCTCGAAGGTCGTCCGGAACTTTGCCAACAAGCTCGGATTGTCCCGCTCGGACAGCCGGACGTTCCACTCACAGCCGTCACGCAGCGCCTGGGACGACAGGTTGGACGACCCGATGATCCCGGTGGAGAAGCCGGACTGGCGGTGGAACAGCCACGCCTTCGCGTGCAGCCGCGTCCGGCGCTCGTCGTAGCTGACCCGGATCTCCGCCCCGAGCTCGAGCAGCGCCTCGAGCGCCTCGACCTCGGTGGCGCCGAGGTAGGTCGTGGTGAGCACGCGAAGCGGCGGGCGGTACGAGGCGAGCGCGTCCTTCAGCTCGACGAAGCCGCTCCACTTCACGAACGACATCAGCAGGTCGACCCGGTCGGCGCTGGCCAGCTCGCGCGCGATCTCGAGCCCGACGCGCAGATCGCGGGGTCCGTTGACGACGAGCTCGCTGTGACGGAGCGGGATGTGGGGTCGGACCGGATCGCCGACGCCGAGGCTGCCCGCCGCTGGACGGAGCGACCACAGGACCGCAGCGGTGGCGGTGTCCCCGGGGTCGGCGTAGTCGGGGAACCGGTGCGCGAGCAGCTCGACGAGCTCGTTGGCGAGGGCGAGCCGGCGCTCGAGGTCGGGGATGGCGGACAGGGTGCGCCGGACGGTGTCGTGGAGGTGGCGCGCGAGGAGCTCGGGCGCGGCGTCCTCGTGCAACGGCCGCAGATCGGGAGCGAGCTCGGCTTCCCGGAGGCGGCGCTCCAGTTCGGTCGTCACCAGCTGCTCGTACAGGCCAGGGTACAGCCGCATCGCCCCTCGACCCTACTCGACGGTTTCGTCTCGTGGATCGGACGTCGCTACTGGTACTTCTACGCGCCGAACCACGCCGCCGCGTGGGACGCGAACAAGCCCACCCCGACGCCGCTCCCGCTGCCGGGCCCCCTGATCGAACGGAGCAGACCATGACCCCGGACACGTTGCTGGAGCTCGTCCAGCACCTCACGACCCAGACCCTCGAGCTGGCGTCGGTCGAGAAGCTGGTCGGTGGCACCTTCACCCACGCGGACGCCGCCGCGTACATCGAGCACACCGCCGTCGATGCCCCGGGCTTCGCGCGCGTGTGGCTGCAAGAGCCCCGCGCCGGGGCCACGTTCTCGCCTCGCTTGTCGCTCCGGGTGGACGCGAGCGTGTGCGCCACCTGGGACCAGGCGCGGGCCCGGTTCGGGTTCGGCGCCAAGGTCCCCGTCCACCCGGGCGTCGCTCAGCCGCCGGACGATTGGTGGCAGTACCCGCAGGTGACCGCCACCCGGCTGTCGCTCTCGTTCGACCGGGTCACGGGCTGCCTCACCGAGGTCAGCGTCCACCCGCCGACCGCCGCACCCTGAGCGCGGTCAGGGTCGGGGGCCGACCTCGAGCACTCGAGCTCGAGGCTGGCGCCACGCCGATCTCAGAATCTAGTCCGCGTTCTTGAAGGTGTACCCCGTGCGGTACGCGGAGGGCCCGAAGCTCGGCGGGGACGGTGTCGTCAGGGTTCGAGGGATCGGCCGAGGCTCCGAAGTCGACCGCGATGGGTCCGACGTTCTCCGAGGCGGGTGTGGGCCCCATGTGGGGTGTAGTGCTGGCGCGGATCGTACGCGAGCACGCCGCGCCCTACTCGGCTGACTGGCGTGAGCGTTCTGCTAGCGGCGCGACGAGTCGCCGCTGTCTCGATATTCCGGCCGCGATGACCGACCTTCCAGGATGCGGATCGCTACGACGTGTCGGCCGCGGCAGGTCCGGAGCGCCTTGAACGCGGCCGGGGTGAGATCGACGGCGGCGATGGCCGCTGCTCTCGCCCGAGCATGTCGATGCGGGTTACTCGTCCCTGCCAGGTGGCGAGGACGGCCGAGTCGTCGCCCGACGACAGGTCGGGCCATGCGATCTCAGTATTGACGATAAGGCCAATCATAGAAGAACCGGCCCAGCTCGGGCGGGGTCACGTCCTCACCAGTCATTGCGTGGCGAGCCCAGGCCACCCCTCGGATCCACGCCACCGGACCCAGCAGCGCGACCTTTCTGCCAGTGGTCCGTTGACGCTCGGCGCGCTTCCGCCAATCGTTCACCACTTCGGCGATCAGGGCTCTGGCTTCGGGCACCGGGAGGACCAGCGCCTGGACGATGTCTGGTCCGTCGTCGGGGGGAGACGGGGCGGGCGTCGGAACAACCCGGGTGTCGACGAAGCGGAGGTACTGCACGTCCTGGTCGAGCGCGCTCGGCTCGTTGCGGGTGTATCGTGCTACTTCGGCGATGAGATCCAATTCCCTCTCTTGCCACGCCAGCGGCCAGAGCTCCATCAGGACGACCCAGCCAGGCGCAGCCCCGGTGTCGAGGGTCGATAGCCCGACCTCGATACATTTTCGGCGAACCTCGCTGAGATCCATCAGGGCGCAGTACTGCGCCTTGAGGAGCGAGGTCACCGCCGACCATTGCCTCGCGCTCCCCGGCTCGGCCGCTCGCAGCTGACTGGCGTAGGCCTCCTGGAGCCGCGAGAGCTTCCCCGCGTCGAGCCCGTCGAGCAGCGTCGGCATCCTAGTACTCGGGATCTGAGGTTCGTTCCGGGTTCTCGCCGTCGATGTTGGTGAGAACCCACCCGAACTCGCCCACGAGGGAGTCGACCACGGCGTCACG
>JBEBJW010000688.1:0-4669 GCA_040079715.1 Myxococcota bacterium
CGCCGGAGCCCCCGCCGCCAAGATGCGCGCATCCTCCCTCGCCGATTCGGCACGCCGCCGCGCGCCACCGCCGTCTCCCGGGGACCCGGCGCCCGCGGCGATCCCCCACCGCCGCGCGCCACCGCCGTCTCCCGGGGACCCGGCGCCCGCGGCGATCCTCCACCACCGCCACGCGCGGCGACGCCGCCTCGAGGTCAGTTGCCTTCCCGGGTGCGCCAGGTCTGGATCAGCGTCGACACGAGCAGCGTCCCGAGGATGAAGAACAGGACGAGCAGCAGCACCAGGTACGGGATGCCCATGTCGTCCACGTCGGACGTGGTCTTGAACCCGAGGTTGTACAGCACGCCGGACAGCGGCTTCGCCACCCGCTCCTGCTGCCCGCCGATCAGCGGCTCGGTCAGCCGGTCGCCCGTCTTGATCGTCGCCTCGAAGCTGTACCGGACGATCATCAGGTACGACAGGGCCTTCGCGAGCCACCCCATCTCCTTGACCTTCACGATCAGCCCGGAGAACGTGATCTGCGGGATCAGCACCAGCGGCAGCGTCCCGACCGCCGCCTCCGAGCTCGCCATCGAGGCCGAGATCAGCAGCCCGAGCGCCATCCCGATCCACCCGGTCAGCGACGCGGTGAACGACAGCAGGCACCACGAGTAGCCGTACTCGCCCCACATCGGCAGCAGCACGAAGCACAGCGTCGACAGCATCGTGCACTGCGCCGCGACCAGCGCCCCGAGCACCGTCACCTTCGACGCGAGGTACGGCAGCGTCCCGAGGCCGATCCGCGCCTCGCGCCGCCAGATCGTCCGGTCGGAGATCAGCTCGCGGACCGACGCCGACGCCCCGAACCACAGCGACGACAGCGACAGCATGAACATCGCCGCCGGATCGGGCGCGGGGAACACGATCCACATGAACAGCCCGAGGATCGGCGCCTGGGCGAGCAGCACCCCCATCCCGACCCAGTCGCGGCGCTTGGTCCGGAAGTACCGGGAGGTCAGCGTCAGGTACTGGCCGATCCACGACCGGCGGACCCGCGACCGGCGCGCCTTGACCTTGACGTTCACCCCGTCGAGCCCGAGGAGGTGCTCGCGGGTGCGGACGAACGTCCGGTACGCCGGGCCGTCGCGGTACTTCTTGCCCCAGTCGGCGGCCGGGACGTCCGGGAGCTTCGCGAAGATCTCGTCCGCCGACCGGACCCCGAAGTACCGGCACGCGTCGGCCGGCGGGCCGAACCACGCGAGGCGCCCGCCCGGGGCCAGCACCATCAGGTGGTCGACCATCGCGAGGATCGACGGCGTCACGTCGTGGGTGACCAGGAACACGATCCGGCCGCCGTCGGCGAGCTGCCGGATCAACGACACGATGTCCTGCGCGGTCTGCGGGTCGAGGCCGCTCGTCGGCTCGTCGAGGAACAGGACCCGGGTCGAGCGGGTCAGCAGCTCCTGCCCGAGGTTCACCCGCTTCCGCTGCCCGCCGGAGATCCCGCGCCGGACCGCGTCGCCGATCCGCGACCGCTTGATCCGCCCGATGTCGAGCTCGTTCAGCACCCGGTCGACCTCGGCCCGCACGGTCTTGCTGCTGGTCCCGGACGGGAACCGCAGCCGGGCCGAGTACCACAGGCTCTCCTGGACCGACAGCTCGGCGTGGACCACGTCGTCCTGCGGCACGATCCCGACCACCGACTTGTCGGCGGCGAGCTGGCGGTGGAATGACTGGCCGTCGAAGATCACGTCGCCGGAGTCGGCCGGAGCGACGCCGGTGATCGCGTTGAGCAGCGTGGTCTTGCCCGCGCCGGACGGCCCGACCACCGCGACCACCTCGCCGGTGAACACGGTGAAGCTCACGTCGTCGAGCAGCGGCACCCGGCCGATCCGGCGCTTCAGGTTCCGCACCGACAGGGCCGAGAACGACCGCGCCCCGAAGATCTGGAGCTTCTGGCCGTCCTGGCCGAGCACCAGGGTGAACGACCCGAGCTTCAGCTCGTCGCCGGGGGCGAACGGGGCGCTGGTGACCGCGTTGCCGTTCAGCAGGGTCGGGCGCCCGCTGCGCAGATCGACCACCCGCCAGCCCTCCGGGGTCCGCACGAGCTCGGCGTGGCGGCTCGCGAGCTGCGGGTCCGGCAGCGGGACCTCGACGTGGACCGCGCTGCCGATCACGTACCGGTCGCGGTCGAGGTCGATCGACAGGTCGCCCTTCGCGTGGCGGGCGTCGTACTTCCGGAACAGCGCGCCGACCAGCATCTTGTCGATGCCGAGCTGCTCGGCCGCGCCGGTCAGCCGCCCGATCTCGGCCCGCGAGATCCGCCCGTCGACCGCGCAGACCTGGAACAGCGCGTCGAGCAGCAGCAGGGCCTCGGCGGTGCCGTACCGGTCGGCGAACCCCGGCAGATCGATCTCCTCCGCCACCGACGCCCGGAGCGCGGTCGCCTCGGCCTCGCCGAACCGGGCCCCGAACGCCCGCAGCTCGTCGTCGCCGATCGCGACGCGGTTCTCCGGGGCGAGCACCAGCTCGAGCAGGACGGCGATCTCGTCGTCCGCGAGCTTGGTCCGGGCGCCGATCGCCGACGCGAGCGCGTTCCGGGCCGAGCCGGAGATGTCGGACGCGGTGAGGATCCGCGCCAGCAGCCGCCCGAACTCGACCGCGAACGTGATCGACTCGTCGCGGTCCGGGTCGGGCGCGCCGGACGGTCCCGGGCTGCCGCGGCTCGCCCGGATCGCCTCGCGGAACCGGTCCTCGAGCTGGGCGGACAGCACCTCGGGCTACCGGTAGACGACCGCCATCGCGGCCCCGCCGAGCTGGTCCGGGCGGGCCGACTCGCGGTTGTACAGCACGATGTAGTACGTGCCGGTCGCGGTCGGCTGGAACGCGACCTCGGGCTGCCGATCGCGCGTGGTGTCGCGGGCGATCACGTTGCCCTTCGTGTCGTACAGCAGCAGGTCGAGGTTCTCGATCGTCTCGTCCGCGCAGGTCTGGATCTTGTACGCGTTGCCCTCGTACAAGGTGACGAGGTAGTTCCGCGTCTTTCCGTTCGGGATCGAGGTGGACGTCATCGTCCGCACGCCCCACCCCTCGGCGTAGCCGTCCCACACCTTGGTGCGGAGGCACGACTCGGCCTCCTTCTCGTCGGCCCGCGCGGGACCGGCCAGGAATACGAGCAACGACGCAGCAGCGAGCACGCGAGCCTCCCGGAGATCACGGACAGCCGATCACAGCAGCGACAGCACGTCGTCGGTGATCTGGATCACGGTGTCGAGGTCCGCCTCGGTCAGCGGCTCGGGCTTCTCGGCCAGCGTCTTCAACGTGCCGAGCGCCTCCTCGAGCTTCTTGGTCACGGCCTCGGGGGCGGCGACGGCGCCGTCCGTCTTCACGTACTTGAGGAAGTAGTCGACGACCGACGGGGCCTTCAGCAGCTTCTCCGCCGCCGACTTGTCCGGCGAGGCCTTGAGCGCCCGCGCGACGAGGTTCGCTCCCTCGAGCCAGCTCCCGGCCTCGATCAGCGGGACCACCCGGTCCTTGCCGTTGAACTGGAGCTCCGGGATCACCGCGCCCGACAGCTCGTCGAACTCCTTCAGCAGGTCGTCGCGGGTCACCGCGTCGGTCGAGATCCGGTCCTGGTAGTCCTTGAGGGTGGTCTGGATGTCCGGCCCGGCGTCGAGCTGCTCCATGCCCTTCGCGATCCGCTGGAGCCGGTCGATCAGCTCCTCCTTCTTCGCGCCCTTCGTGGTGAGCAGCAGGTCGGCGAGGACCACCCCGGTCCGGACCGCGGCGTGGTCGGTGGTGGCGCCCGCCATGTCGAACGGGTGGGCGGGGATCAGCGTGGACAGCTGGGTGGTGATCCCGGAGGCCTCGAGCGCCTTCTGGGTCTCCATCGGCGACGGCACCAGCGCGACCTTCTCGTTCGCCTGCTCGAGGGTGGCCTGGGTGATCGGGGGCGTCTCCGGGTTGGCCGGGGCCGCGGCCTCGACCGGCTTCTCGACGGGCTTCTCGGCCGGCTCGCCGGCGCAGGCCGTCAGGAGGGCCGCGAGGCTCCACCAACCCGGGGCCGAACGCCCGGCCGCCACGCTCCAGACCGAGCGGGAGAACCAGCGCTGGGGGGTCGAACGGCGGGACAGCGACTGGCGGATCATGGAGACTCCTCGTGCGACGGGCCAAGTTACCGCCGCAGCCCCGTCAGCGCAACCGCATGCCGAGCGGGGCGATCGCGGTGCGATCGTCGGGGGCGGCGACCACGAGCTGGGCGGGGGCCTCGAGCAGCGGCCGGCCGACCACCTGGAGCCGTGCGGCGCGCAGCAGGCCGTCGATCCCGTCGTCGGTCCGGCGGAGGGTCGGCCAGGCGAGCAGGCGGTCCAGCAGGGCGCGGTCGACCGACGGCCCGACGGTCGCGATCACCACCACGCCGTCGTCGGTCAGCAGGGATCGCGCGACCTGGAGCAGCGACACCGCCATCCGCTCCGGCAGGTACTCGAGCAGCCCGTGGAGCACCACGCCGTCCTGCGGCGGCAGATCGAACCGCCCGCGGCCGATCGCGAACCGGGCGAGGTTCTCCTGGATCGTGTGGACCTCGACGTTCATCGGGCGATCCGCGAGCCCGATGTCGATCAGCGCGAGGGCGTCGCGGCTCTGGTCGAGCACGGTGACCACGGTCGGCGGGTGCCCGAGCGTCTCGACC
>JBEBJW010000689.1:0-4665 GCA_040079715.1 Myxococcota bacterium
CTACCACTCTATACCACTTTCCCCCACCTGCCATCCCAACCCTCCCACGGCCAACCCCCGGGGTTGGTCGCCGAACCCGCGCAGACGGGCATCGGGCGGCGTCGGACCCCCCGTCGGACGGATCCTGTCGTTCCACTTTCCCCCACCGGGCCGATGGTTACAGATCGGTGACCATGAGCACCGCCACGCCAGAAGTCCGCATCCTCACCGACAACCGCCGGGTCAGGCACGAGTACCACCTCGAGGAGACGTTCGAGGCCGGCCTCGCCCTGCTCGGGTCGGAGGTGAAGTCGCTCCGGATGGGCAACGCGAACCTGACCGAGGCGTGGATCCGGATCGACATCCGCGGCGGTCTGATCGTCGGCGCCTCGCTCGTCGGGGCCCACATCGCGCCGTACACCGAGGCGAACCGGATGAACCACGAGCCGATGCGCGATCGCCGGCTCCTCCTCCACGGGCACGAGCTGGTGAAGCTGCACAAGGGCGTGCGCCAGCGCGGGATGACCGTGGTCCCGGTCAAGCTGTACCTGAAGGGATCCCGGATCAAGGTCGAGATCGCACTCGCCCGTGGCAAGAAGTTGCACGACAAACGTGAGACGCTCAAAGCGCGCGACGCCCGCCGCGAAATGGACCGGGCGCGCCGGTAGGACCGGTTGTGCGACGCGGGCGACGCGGATACTCCCGCGAGCCATGGAAGCCGCGAAGGAGTACGGCGCGTTCGTCGCCGCCGGGTTGATGGGCCTCGCCGGGTTCGCCCTCGGGGAGTACGCGCTGATGGCGTGGCTCGCCGCCGCGGTGCTCGCCTGCGCGGGGGTGGTGTTCGTGTCGCCGCGGTGGGGCACGCTGTCGACCGCGCTGCTCGCGCTCGGCTGCAACCTGTACCTGTTCGAGCGCAAGCTCGACGCGTCCGGGTCGGCGATCTGCAACGTGAGCGCGAAGATCAACTGCGACGTGGTGAACTCCGCGCCGCAGTCCGAGCTGTTCGGCGTGCCGATCGCGCTGTTCGGTGCGGGGTTCTTCCTCGGGGTGGCGGTCGCCACGCTGCTGAAGCCCGCCCCGTCCACCCGGCTGTACCAGGCGGTCGGGCTGCTCGCGGCCGTCGGCTGCGTGTTCGACCTGTACCTCGCGTTCGTCGCGATCCAGATCGGCGCCGTGTGCGTGATGTGCATCACGATCTACGCCTGCTCGGCGTTGCTCGTGATCGCGGCGGTCCGGGGTGCCGCCCTCGACGGCGCCCGGCTCACCGACGGGCTCGGCGATCTCGCCCGGTCGAACGCGGTGTTGGCGATCGTGGTGTCGTTCGCGGTCGTGGTGCTGGTGGGCCAGACGGTGTACGCGAGCCGGGACCGGCGCACCGAGGCCGGCAAGGTGCTCGACGCGATCGCCCACCAGGAGGCCCCGGCACCGATCGGCGAGGCAGCCCCGGTGCCGTCCGCTCCGACCGAGGTCCCGGTCGAGGTCCAGCTCCAGACCTCGTACGTGACCCCGCGCGGTCCAGTGGTGCTCGAGGGCGACGAGCCGATCCTCGGCGACCCGAACGCCCCGTACGTCGTGCTCGAGTACGCGTGCTTCGGCTGCCCGCACTGCGCCCAGGCGTTCGGGCACCTCAAGCAGCTCGTGACCGAGATGCCCGAGGTCCAGGTCCGGTTCCGGTCGTTCCCGCTCAGCGCCGAGTGCAACGCGTCGGCGGCCCGCGGCGGTCGGCCCGAGGTCTGTCGGGCGGCGATGGCGGCCCAGTGCGCGAACCGCCAGGGGAAGTTCTGGGAGTTCTCCGACCTCGTGTTCGCGAACCAGCAGAAGCTCGGCGACGAGCTGCTGTCCGCCGCTGCGAACCAGGTCGGCCTCGACTTCGACGCGTTCTCGAGCTGCATGTCGGACCCGCAGATCCTGCGCGAGGTCCAGGAAGACGCCGCGTCCGGCGCCGCGGTGAACATCCTCGGCACCCCGACCATGTTCCTGAAGGGCGCCACCAGCGGGTGGATCGAGACCTGCTGGGGCGCGCAGGGCGTCGCCGCGCTGGTCCAGGCCCAGAAGAAGGGCGTGAAGCTGCTCGAGCCCGCGTCCTCGATGTGTCCCGAGGAGTGACGTGACGGTCGAGCTCGCCCTCGCCGGCCTGCCGCGGATCCACCTCGCGACCGCGAGCGAGCGGCTGTTCGCCGCGGGCGCGACCGGGCTCCAGGAGGACTGGCTCCCGGGCGAGGCGCCGGCCCCCCGCCAGCCGTGGGACGTCGGTCCCGCTCCGCCCGAGCCTGACCGGCTCGTGCTCCGCGCCTGGTTCGACGACCCCGATCGCGTGGCGATCGAACGGGCGGTCCGGACCTTCGGGGCGACCGCGACGTGGGTCGACGTGGTGGACACCGACTGGGACGCGGTCTGGCGGGCGCAGTTCCATCCGAGCGAGGTCGGACCTGGACTGATCGTCGCCCCACCGTGGGACGCGCCGCCCGGCGCGCTGGTGATCGAGCCCGGCCAGGGGTTCGGGACCGGCGCCCACCCGACCACCCTCCAGGCCCTCCGGGCGCTGCTGGCGCTCGCCGGCGGGCACCGCACCGCCCTCGACGTCGGGTGCGGCTCGGGGATCCTGGCGTTGGCCGCGGCCCGCCTCGGCCTGGACGCCGTGGGCATCGACGTCGAGCCCGCCGCGATCCGCGACGCCGACCGGAACGCGGCCGCGAACGGGCTGATCGCCGCGTTCTCCACCACCCGGATCGACGAGGTCGTCCCGCTCGACCGCTCGGGGCTGGTCCCCGGTCGGTTCGACCTGGTGCTCGCGAACCTCCACGCCGAGCTGGTGATCGCGCTCGCGGACCAGCTCGACCGGGTCACCGGGCAGACGCTGATCCTCGCGGGGATCCTCGCGGATCGCGAGGCGCAGGTGCGGGCCGCGCTCGATCCGCGGTCGCTGACGCTGGTCCACCGCGACCAGGACGGCGAGTGGGTCGCGCTCGGGTACCGGCGGTCGACGTGACGATCCGACGGTTCCGGGTCGGCGCGGTCCCGGTCGACGGCGCGGTCACGCTCGATCCGGCGTCGAGCCACCACCTCCTCGCGGTGTGCCGGGTCCCCCGCGGCGGCGCGCTCGCGGTGTTCGACGGCCTCGGCGCCGAAGCGGACGCCGTCCTCGACGACGTGACGGACGATCGATGCGCCGTGGTGCGGATCGTCGGGGAGGTGCGCCGGTCCTCCCCCGCCCCGGCCCTCCACCTGATCCTCGCGATCCCGAAGGGGCCGGCGCTCGACCACGCGCTCCGGATGGCGGTCGAGGTCGGGGTGACCCACCTCCACCCGGTCACCACCGAGCGGACGGTGCCGAAGGGTGATCGGATCGACCGGTGGACCCGGATCTGCGTCGCGGCGGCCGAGCAGTGTCGGCGGTCGGACCTGCCCACGCTGGCGCCGCTGTCCCCGCTGCTCGACGCGATCGACCGGATCCCGCCGACGATCGACCGGCGGGTCGCGGTCCCCGGCGCCGCCCGGCAAGCCCCGTCCACCGGCGACGCCGCGCTGGCGATCGGTCCGGAAGGCGGGTTCGCGCCGAAAGAGGTCCAACGGCTGGTCGATCGGGGGTGGGCGCCGATCGGGCTCGGTCCCCACGTGCTGCGGGTCGACACCGCCGTGGTGGTCGGGATCACCCGCCTGGTCGCGTGACCGACCGACCCGCCCGGCCCCCTGCCTGCGTGGGGCGTTCGGTTGCCAACGCGTAAACAGCGACGGCCGCCGGACCCGTCGGTGAGACGGATCGGGCGGCCGGCGGCGGGACGGGGCAGCGCGACCTTCGTCGCGCAGACCCACGTCGATGGCGCGCTATTCCGGGTTCAGCGCGTTCTTGAGGCCCTTTCCGGCGCGGAACACGGGGATCCGCCGCTCCGGAACGTGCATCTCCTGCCCGTTCTTCGGGTTGTGGCCCTTGAACGCGCGCCGCTGCGACACGGTGAACGTGCCGAAGTCCGAGATGGTGACCTTCTCTTCGCGGACCAGGGCTTCCTGGATCGCCTCGGTCAGGAAGTTGATGTAGGTCGCCGCGCGGACCTTCGGGATACCGGCGCGGGCGGCGAGGGTCTCGGTCAAGTCGGCCTTGTTCATGGGGTACTCCTGGTGTTGGTCGGGGACGGCGGGGATCGATCGCGAAATCAGAAATTCCGCGACTCCCCACCGACGCGTGGGGCCCGGAGCCGTTCGAGCGGGCGCCGGGAGGATGGGAAGCGGCCACCGGCGTCCGGGTCGGCCGTCAGACATCGTCGGTCTGACGACTCTTTTCTACGAAGGTTCGGTACGGAGCGCAACCGGAGGATCTTCGGGTTCCGGGCTTCGGTCGACCTCCATTCACCGGTAGATTCAAACGATTTTGAGTATTTGAATCTTTTGGGTGCTGTTCGAAGTATGCACCCCGGCGCGTCGAACCTTGAAATCAGTGCGTTACAAGCAGTACTTTTTCGAGCACTGTAATCTGAACGGGCAGGAATCCCGGTTGTTCCCCGTCCACATCCAACCGGACCAGGTTCGCAGATTCGGCAAAAGCGGCCAGTTGACGCACCGCCACTCTTGACACTCCCTTGACACGTTCGAGGGTCCCGGTGAACAGTCGAGGACCTCCGAGGATCATCCTCGACAGCGGGAGCTCGGGCACCAGGGTCACGTCGGCCGCGCCGTCGTCGATCGCGCCCC
>JBEBJW010000690.1:0-4663 GCA_040079715.1 Myxococcota bacterium
GCAGCAGGTCCGCCCGGTACCCTGGCGCCACCACCCCGCGGTCGGTCAGGCCGTACGCCGCCGCCGTCCGTCGGGTGTGCGCCTCGACCACCGTCGCGAGCGGCAACGTCCCCCGCGCCCGATCCCGGGCCCACCAGCCGAGCATCCACGTCGGGACCGACGCGTCGCAGATCGCCCCGCAGTGCGCCCCGCCGTCGCCGAGTCCGAGGACCGTCCGCGGGTGCCGGAGCAGGGTCGCGAGGTGGTCGGTGTGGCCGTCGGCGTAGTTGAACAGCGGGAAGTACACCGTCCCCTGCCCGTCGTCCTCGAGCAGCCAGTCGTACACCACGTCGCGGGCGGACCGTCCCTCGCGCGCGGCCACCGCGGCGGCGCTCGCGTCGGCCCCGGGCTCGTACACCGGGGGGTCTCCCAGCCGGAACATCCGGTGGAAGCTGCGGACCACGAGGTCCTCGAACGGGCCCACCGACACCGGATCCTGCCCGACGATCCGGGCGCGGACCGCCGGGTCGCGCAGCGCGGCGAGGCGCTGGTCCCACGGGAGGTGGTGCAGCTCGAGGTACGGGATCACCGGCAGGAACGGGTGGGCCGAGCCGCGCCAGTTCATCAGGATCCCGGCCGGTCGACCCGCGACCTGGGCCCGCAGACCCGCCGGCGCGCGGTCGAGGCGCTCGAGCACCGACCGCCACAGCCCGGGGGCCTCGTCCGTCTGGACCAGGTTGAACAGCACCGACACGCCAGTGGCCGCGATCCGCTCCATCCAGTCGAGCTCGAGCGGCACCTGCGGGTGGTGGGCGGCGAGCTGGAGCACCGATCCCGTCGGCATCGCGGACGCGATCGCGGCGAGCTCGGCCTCGTCGGCGTGGGTCCCGGGGACGAACCGCCCGTCGCGCGCCTTGTGGAGCGGGGTCCGCGAGGTGCTGAACCCGAGCGCTCCGGCGGCGATCCCCTCCCCGACCAGCGCGGCCATCTGCCGGAGATCCGCCTCCGTCGCCGGTTCGTTCGCGGCGCCCCGCGCGCCCATCGCGTACGCCCGGACCGGCCCGTGCGGGACCTGGGTCGCGAAGTCGACCGCCCGGTGCTGCCGGTCGAGCACGTCCAGATACTCGGGGAACGACGACCAGCCCCAGGTCAGCCCCTCGGTCAACGCTGCGCCGGGGATGTCCTCGACCCCCTCCATCAGCCCGATCAGCCAATCGTGCTCGTCGTCACGGGCGGGGGCGAACCCGACCCCGCAGTTGCCCATCACCACCGTGGTCACCCCGTGGGACGAGCTCGGCGACACCAGCGGGTCCCAGGTGATCTGCGCGTCGTAGTGCGTGTGCACGTCGACGATCCCCGGCAGCAGGTGCAGCCCGTCGGCGTCGACCACCGTCGGGGCCGACAGCTGGGGGCCGACGTCGACGATCCGCCCCCGGTCGACGCGGACGTCCGCGCGGCGCGGCGCGGCGCCGGTGCCGTCGACCAGGGTGGCGCCTCGGATCACGAACGGGTCGGACACGGAGCCTCCGTCAGCACGTGGTGGAGCGCGGTCAACGCCGTCTCGCGGGCGATCGCGTCGGGGATCGGGTCGTCCGAGCCGGGATCCCACCGGCGGTGGACCGCGAACCAGGTGGCGGTCTCGACCACCAGCCGCGCGGTCGACCGGGGCTCGAGCCCCGCCCGCAGGCGCGGCTCGCCCGCGATCCATCGCTCCACCCGACCGATCACGGCGTCGCGCGTCTCGGCGTACCACACCGCGCCGAGCTCGGGCCAGTCGACCGCCGAGCCCGCGATCAGTTTCAGCAGCGTCCCGTTGCGGTCGAGCCGGTCGTACAGCTCGGCCAGGACGTCGTCGATCGGGGTGTCGGGCGTGTCGAGCGTGGCCAGCCGGGCCTCGGTCGCCGCGACCCGGCGGACGAACCCCAGCGTGTCGGCCTCGGACGGGGTCGGCACCGGGAGCGTCGCCGGAGGTTGCGGATCGCGCGCCCACCGCAGGCAGGCGTCGAACAGCGCCTCCTTGCTCTCGACGTACAGGTACAGCGTGCCCTTCGCGACGCCGAGGCCGCGGGCGAGCTCGTCCATCTGGACCCGGCGGACGCCTGCCCGGACGAACGACACGGTGGCGACCGCGATCAACGCGGCGAATCGATCCGGCGGGCGGGAGCGGGCCATCGCTCGCCCATTAACTGACCGAGTCAGTCAGTCAAGAGAAGGACCGCCGATCCGCGGTCGGTGGAACAATCCGAACGGACCGGGCGTACAGTCCGCGGAGGTCCGGTGGACGCGCTGCGGCTCGTCGGTGCGCACCTGGCGATGGTGCTCGGTCCGCTCGTGGTCGCGGCCGCGGTGCTGCACCAGCTGAACGTGGTCACCACCCGCGTGCTCGGGGAGACGTTCGGCCCGCGGGCGGTCGTGTGGTTCACCGGCTGGCTCGGGACGCCGGTCCACGAGCTGTCCCACGCCGCCGCGTGCGTGGTGTTCCGCCACCGGATCGAGGAGCTCGTGCTGTTCCGCCCGGACCCCGCCACCGGGGTGGTCGGGTACGTGCGGTACCGGTGGTCGCCGCGCAACCCGTGGGCGCTGCTGGGTCACGGCCTGGTCGGGGTCGCGCCGCTGTTCGGCGGCGCAGCGGTCCTGGTGGCGCTGCTGGTCGCGCTCGGCCCCGCAGGCGCGATGGATCGGTTCGGGGGCGCGATCCATGCCCACCCCGGCGCGTTCGGCGCTCTGGTCGCCGGGTGGGTCGAGCGGGTCCGGTCCGAGGCGGCGATCCTGGTCGACCCTCGACTGCTGTCCCAGCCGAAGACCTGGCTGTTCGCGTACCTCGCGCTGTGCGTGGGCACGCACCTCGCGCCGAGCGGGGTGGACCTGAAGGGCGCCTGGCCGTCGCTGGCGTTGGCGGTGACGCTGATCGGGCTCGCGGACCTGACGCTGGTCTGGTGGCTCGGCGACGCCGGGACCGCGTGGGCGATGCAGGCGGCGGCCGCGACCATCCCGGTGGCGGCGGTGTTGGCGCTGGCCGCGGTGTTGGTCGCAGGAGGGCTCGCGGCGGTGCTGGCGGCGGCGACCGTGTGGTCGACCGTCACCGGACGGGGTCCGTCCGCACCCCTCCGGTCGGCGCTCCGCCAGCCGTGGCGCCTCACCGCGGTCGGTGCTGCGGTGGCGGCGGCGGGCTGGCTCACCGGAGGGTAGCGGCCGCCCTCCCGTCCCGATCAGGGCGAGCAGCCGCCCGCGTCGCAGGTGGTGTCGGTGACGCCGTCGTACACCCGCTCGACCCCGCCGGCGAACACGTCCCCGGGCGCGTTGTCGTCGACGCCTACGCCGAGATCGACGCCGACGAGCGCGAGGCCGCCCGCGCCGAGCCACACCGCGCCGCCTTCGGACGCCGCCGCGTTCCGGACGAACGCGTCACCGGTGACGGTCGCGTCGACCCGCCCGAAGAACGCGCCGGCACCTCTGGCCGCGGCGTTGTCGGCGAACGTGTTGCCCTCGAGCGTGACATCGATCGGGCGAGCCCCGTCGTAGATCAGCAGCCCGCCGCCGTCTCCGGCCGCGACGTTGCCGGACACCTCGCAGTCCGCGACGGTCAGCGTGAGCTCGAACGACGGGAAGATCTGGCTGATCCCCGCGCCTTCGTCCGCGGTGTTGCCGGTGATCGCGCACGACCGCACCGCGGCGTCGTAGATCACGGCGACCCCGCCTCCGTTCGGGCCGGTGTTGCCGGTGACCTCGACCTCGGCCGCCTCGCCCGCCTCGACCACCAGCCCGCCGCCGTACAGGGTGGCCGTGTTGGCGTCGATCACCCCGCCGGTGAGCGTGCCGAACCCGACGATCACCCCGCCGGCGGTGTCCGCCTGGTTCCCGACGACCTCGGTGGTCTCGTCGAACGTGCAGGCGCTGTTCCAGCACATCACGCCCCCGGCCGTCCCGGTCGGACCGGTCTGGTTGGCCTCGATCCGGACTCCGGTCAGGGTCAACACGCCGTCGATCACGCCGATCCCGGCGCCGAAGTCCGCGGCGTTGCCGGTCACGATCGCGCCGGTGACCGACACCTCGCCGATGGCCCCGATCCCGCCGCCGAGCAGCGACGGCAGCTCGTAGGCCGAGCCGGTCGAGCCGCTCCAGAACGCGAACCCGGTCAGCGCGTTGTCGGCGATCTCCCCGCCGATCACCGCGCTGTCCTCGGCGTGGATCCCGCCGCCGGAGCTGTCTGCCTCGTTGGCGGTCACCGACGAGGTGGTCAGGTCGACCGAGCCGCCGACGAGGTAGAGCCCCCCTCCGCGGAGCCGCGCCACGTTGTCGTGGATCGTCGATCCGGCGATCGTGACGATACCGCCGTCCGGCGCCGCGATCGCGCCACCGGAGTCGGCGGCGTTGTCGACGAACTCGCACCCGTCGATGTCGAGCGTCCCGGCGCTCGACAGCAGCAGCGCGCCGCCGGGCCCGGCGACCAGGCCGTCGCGGAGGGTGAACCCGGTGATCGACGACCCGCCCGGGACGGACAGCACCCGCCCGCCGCCGCCGACGAGCACGGTCTGACCGCTCGCGCCGCTCGTCACCAGGTGGACCGGGACGGTGGCGGTGAACGGCCCGGTGTGGGTGGTCGGGCACACGTCGACCACCGCGCCGTCGGTCGCGGCGGCGAGGGCGTCCGCCAGCGACGCGGCCGGCGCGCCGTCGACCGACG
>JBEBJW010000691.1:0-4659 GCA_040079715.1 Myxococcota bacterium
GCCCCTCCCCGAGCACCACCCACCGCTGCCCCCGGGCGAACACACAGGCCGGAGGCCCGTCGATCGGCCGCTCGACCACCGCGTAGGTGTGGGTCGTCCGGAGCCGCGGCCCGGGCTCGGTCCCGCGGACCTGCTTCAGGATCAGCCCGTCGAGCGCGACCACCACGAGGCCCGCGCCGTCGACCACCACCGCGTCGACCCGGAGCTCGTCGGTCCGCTCGTCCCCGCGCCGGTCGGTCCGCGGCTCCTCGCGGCGACGGGCGTGGCACCACAGCGTCCCGCCGTCGTGGGGGCGGAGCACCCGGAACCGCTCGATCCCCGCCGGCAGGAACAGGCCGAGCGCCCGCCCGCCGGAGGCCGCCTGCGACAGCGTGCCGAGCGCCGCCGTCTGGACCGCCGCGTCGAGCAGCGCCGGGTGGATCCGGTACCGGTGGAGGTCCGCCGCCAGCGCCGCCGGCGGGTCGAGCCGGGCGAGGGTCTCGGTCCCGTCGACCCAGAACCGGGCGATCCCCCGGAACGACGGCCCCAGATCGAGCCCGGCCGCCCGCGCGTCGGCGAACAGCCGCTCGACGTCGACCGCGTCGGTGAACCGGGCCTGCAGCGCGTCGAGGGCGACCGGCGGGGCCGGGATCGGGTCGCCGTGCCGGTTCAGCTTGCCGCGGGTGTGGACGACCCGGTCGCCGCCGCGGTCCGACGCGATCACGAACGCCCCGTCCGGCCCGCTGGCCTCGAGCGCGACGGTCGCGCCGCCCTCGTCGATCGCGATCGGCATCCGGAACGCGAGGTCTTCGACGAACGCCGCCTCGTCGCCGATCCGGGCCAGGATCGCGGCGCACAGCTCGAGCTGGCCGGCCCCGGGGAACACGACCACGCCCTGGACCCGGTGATCGGCGAGGTACCCCTCCGCGGCCGGGTCCAGCCGGGCCTCCGCCCGCACCACCCCGCGCTCGCCGGCGGTCGCGGCGACCAGGTGGGGGTGTCCGGTCCGATCGGCGCCGGTGCGACGTCGGCGGGCCGCGTCGGACTCGTTCCAGTGGCGGACGGGCTCGAGCGGGATCCGCGGCAGGACGTCGCCGCCGCCGACCGACGGCCAGACCCGCGCCCCGGCGAGGTGGAGCGCGTCGAGGGTCGCGGTGATCCCCGCGTGATCGTCGGCGTCGCGGACCAGCGTCGGGACCCACCGGATCGCGGTCCCGCGCTCCCGGCCGAGCTGCTCGGCGCCGCGGCGGAGGATCGGGTGCGGGCCGAGCTCGACGAACAGCGTGTGCCGGGCGTCGAGCAGCGTCCCGACGGCGTCGGTGAACCGGACGGGCTCCCGGATGTTCCGGTAGAAGTACCCGGCGTCGAGGTCCGCGCCGTCGAGCCACCCGCCGGTGACGGTCGAGGCGAACGGGACGTCCCCCGGGCGGCGCGCGACGTCGCCCGCCAGGTCGAGGAACCGCGCCCGCACGTCGTCCATCCGGTGGCAGTGGAACGGCACGTTCACGTCGAGCAGCCGGAAGAACCGGCCGGACCGCTCGGCGAGCGCCCCGAGCGCCAGCACCGCGTCGGTGTCGCCGGCGACGGTCACGGTCGCGGGCCCGTTGAACGCCGCGACCTCGACCCGCCCGCCGAACGGCGCGAGCAACCCGGCGACCTCGTCCGGACGCGCCTGGACCGCCGCCATCCGCCCGGTGCCCTCGGCGTCCGCCTGGGCGAGGCTGCGGGCGACGACCAGCCGGGCGGCCTCGTCGAGGGTCAACGCCCCGGCGGCCCACGCCGCGCCGAGCTCCCCGATGCTGTGGCCGGTCACCGCGGCGGGGACGACCCCGTGGTCGGCGAGGACCAGCGCCAGGCCGACCTGGACCGCGAACAGGCACGGCTGGGCGATCCGGGTCTCGGCGATCCGCGAGCTGCGCGCGTCCCGACCGAGCTCCTCCCGCAGCGCGGAGGTCCGCCCGCCGAGCCACCCGTGGCGCGCCAGCGCGTCGCCCACCTCGTCGATCGCGTCGCCGAACACCTCGCCCGGACCGGACCGATCCGCGAGCAGCCCGGCCGCCATCCCGTGCCACTGCGGTCCCTGGCCGCCGAACACGAACGCGACCGGGACCTGGCCGGGGTCACGCAGGCGGGCGGTGGTCACCGCGCCGTCGTCGCCGGCCGCGAACCGCCAGAGCCGGTCGACGAGGTCCGCCGGGTCGGCCCCGCGCGCGACCACCCGGTGCTCGAACGACGACCGCTCGACCACCCACCGGGCCGGGTCGGGGACGTCGTCCGCGAGGGCCCCGGCGAGGGTCCGCGCCGCCGACGCCGTCCGGGCCGAGAAGTACACCGCCGTGGGCGGATCCGCCGGGATCGCCGGCGCGCGGGGCGACCGCCCGCCGACCTCGGACGTCTCGAGCACCGCGTGGGCGTTGGCGCCGCCGAACCCGAACGCGTTCACCCCGCCGATCAGCGGCCCGGACGCGGGCAGCGCGCCGGGCTCGGTCACCACCCGCAGCCCGAGCGCGTCGAACGGGATGCGCGGGTTCGGCGCGCGGAAGCACAGGTTCGGGTACAGCACCCGGTCGCTCAGCGTCGCGACCAGCTTCAGCAGGCCGGCCATCCCGGCCGCGCTCTCGAGGTGGCCGAGCATCGTCTTGACCGAGCCGATCGGCAGCGGGTGGGACCGTCCGGCCCCGAGCACCCGCCCGATCGCGGTCGCCTCGATCGGGTCCCCGGCCGGGGTGCCCGTGCCGTGGGCCTCGAGGTACGCGACCTCGCGCGGATCGATCCCGGCGCGGGCGTAGGCGGTGGTCAGCAGGTCCACCTGGGCCTCGACGCTCGGGGCGGTCATCCCCGCCGAGTGCCCGTCCTGGTTGACCGCGGTCGACCGGATCACCGCCCACACCCGGTCGCCGTCGCGGAGCGCGTCCGCCAGCGGTCGGATCAGGATCGTCGCTGCGCCCTCGCCGCGGACGTAGCCGTTGGCGTGGTCGGAGAACGCGCGGCACTCCCCGTCCGGCGACAGGTACCCGCCCTGGGAGAACCCGATCGTCGGCTCCGGGCGGAGGGCGAGGTTCACCCCGCCGACCAGCGCGGCGGTGGCGTCCCCGGCGGCGATCGCGAGGGCGGCCTGGTGGAGGGCGGTCAGCGACGACGAGCACGCGGTGTCGACGGTGAAGCTCGGGCCGCGCAGATCGAACGTGTACGACACCCGGTTCGCGACGATCGACGCCGCGGAGCCGGTGTTGGTGTGCGGCCCGATCCGGTCGACGTTGTCGGGGGCGGTCTGGACGGCGTCGTAGTCCCGGGCGCTGACCCCGACCACGACCGCGATCCGCTGGCCGGCGACGCGCTCGAGGGTCCACCCCGCGTCCTCGAGCGCCCGGTACGACGTCTCGAGGATCCACCGCTGCTGGGGGTCGATCCGGGCGGCCTCCGCCGGGCCGATCCCGAAGAACGCGGCGTCGAACTGGTCGACGTCGTCGACGAACCCGCCGCGGACCGCGTGGAGGTGCCCGGGCTTGTGCAGGTCCGGGTGGTACAGGCGGTCGGCGTCCCACCGATCCGCCGGGACCCGTCGGACCTGCGACCGGCCGGCGGCGAGGGCCCGGCGGAGCGCGTCGAACGAGTCGATGGCGGCGGGGAGTCGGCAGCCGATCCCGAGGATCGCGAGCGGAGCGTCCATTGGGGCACCTCCTGACGGGGAGGCAGACCGTACCCACCCGACACGGCAGGTTCGATAGGCTCGATGGCCTACGCCGGCACGAAGTCGGGCGGTTGGTCGCGGACCGATCGCCCACGGATCGGTGCCGTTCGGGCCACCGCGCAGGACGGAACTCCGGCGTGGATCGCGCGGACTGCGCGGAGACCGCCTGTGGGGACGTCGTTGATTCGCCGCGCCCCCCCGGGCTCAGCGCGTCAGTTCGCCCGACAGTTCATCATCCACTGCACCCCGAACCGATCGACCAGGGTGCCGAAGTACCCCCAGAACATCTCCTGCAGCGGGGTCGTCACCTTCCCGCCCTCGCTGAGCGCCCGGAACAGCCGGTCCGCCTCGGCCCGGGTGTCCGGCTCGAGGTTCAGGCTGAAGTTCGTCCCGAACACCACGGTGTGGCCCATCGACGGCAGCGCGTCGGTGCCCATCAGCACGTGCCCCCCGAGGATCGGCAGCTCGATGTGCATGATCATCGTTCGCTCGGCGTCGGACAGGGTCGGCATCCCCGGACCCGGCGGCATGTCGCCCATCCGCGCGATCCCGCCCCGGTACTCGGTCCCGAACACCGACCGGTAGAACGCGAACGCCGCCTCGGTGTCGCCCATGAAGTTCAGGTAGGTGCTGGTGCTGGCCATCGTCGTCCTCCCGGTGGAAGCGTCCGTCGTAGCCGCTGGCGCGGTCGGCGGCACGCGACGGGTCACCACGGATCGCGGCGCGCCTCGACGAGGTACTGGTCCGGGACCTCGACGGGGGAGACCCGCGCGACCAGGCCCGCGGCGGCGAGCTCCGCGACCACCACGTCCGGGGCGACGCGCAGGTGTGGCGGCGGCCCGCGCACCGCGTCGACCGCGAACTCGACCACCACGACGTGTCCGCCGGGTCGGAGCGCGGCGGCGAGGTCGCGGGCGAGGGCGCCGCGGTCCGACGCGTGGTGCCACACGTGCACCGCGAGGATCCGCTCCCGCCCCGGGCGGGTCGCC
>JBEBJW010000692.1:0-4654 GCA_040079715.1 Myxococcota bacterium
GTGGAGCAGCGCGCGACTGCGCAGGGGCGGCGGCTGCGGGTCGAGGTGACGGAGTCGGGATCGATGTGGTCCCTGGTGCCCCGATGACCCTGGACCAGGCGCGGGTGCGCGACATCCTCCGCGTCATGACGCGGGTCGAGATCCCGAGGGGCCAGTTGGTGCTGTACAAGCTGGCGCTGGCGGGGGACGGCGGCTTCGCCAGCAGCGATGTCATGGCCGCCATCGGCTACCGCAACGATCAGTTCAGCGGGCAGATGATGGCGCTGTCGCGGCGCATCAACAGCACCCCAAGGGAGACCTCGATCGGAAAAAAGCCAGGCTTGGCGCTTATGTTCGAGCAGACCTGGGGAGGCGAGCCCGCCCGCCGCAATCGGACCGTGCGCGAGTACCACTACCGACCGCGACCGGAGCTGCTGGCCGCCATCGAGCTCCTCCCGGCGTTGAAGTCCTCCTTGAGCAGGGGGATGGACGAGATCGTGGCCGGGGGCTCTCTGTCGGTGGCGCTGCCTGTGGGCACGCCTGCGCGGCCACCGGCTCCGCCGCCCGAACCGGGACACGCGCCCTTCCACCAGCTCCTGGCAAGGCTGGACCAGGGCGGCCTGTACTTCCCGGGAGAGACCATCGCCAACGTGCTGTTGGCCCTGCAGGTCAAGCGTTTTGTGATTCTGACGGGCATCTCCGGGACCGGAAAGACCCGGGTCGGCCAGGCGATCGCGTCGCTGTTTCCGCTTACCAAGAAGGTCGTGGCGCCGCAGGACGCGGACGAACGGGCGGTGTCGGTCACCATCGCCTCATACGTCCACAAGCGGCGTCGCATCGTGCTCCCGGTGGTGCTCGCCGTCCAGATGCCGGCGGTGCAGCAGCAAAAAGGAGCCGGCACCGTCAAGGCCCGCTGGCCCGGCGGGACGATCGAGCTCTCGACCTACCGGATCGACGCGTTGGTGGTGATGTTCAAGGGCGAGCTCCGCAAGTGGATCGACGCCACCTTCGTGCTGGGGGACCCCATCGTCATCCGCTTGGAGGGTCCGGTCGGGGCCCCCGACACGTTGGTGTTCGAGAAACCAGGTCGAACGGTGGTGCGAGAGGAGAGGCAGGTCCACAGCGAGATCATCCCGGTCCGCCCCGACTGGACCGACAACCGTGGCCTGCTCGGCTTCTACAACCCGCTGACCAAGCAGTACGTGACGACGGCCTTCCTCCGGCTCGTCCTGGCCGCGGACGAGGAAGCGCGGCGCGCCCACGACGAGGGCCGGTCCCCGCACCCGTTCTTCGTGCTGCTGGACGAGATGAACCTGGCGCGGGTCGAGCACTACTTCTCGGATCTCCTCTCGGCGATGGAGTCCGTGGCCGACGCCTCCGATCCCTCGGCCGGGACGCTGCACCTCCACGACGCGCTCGAGCTGGAGGAGGGCGAGGCCGAAGACGAGGCCGGGATCGTGCCGCGACGGCTGCGGATTCCGCCGAACCTGTTCATCCTCGGCACCGTGAACGTCGACGAGAGCACCTACATGTTCAGCCCGAAGGTGCTCGACCGGGCGTTCACGATCGAGTTCAACGGGGTGGACCTGGCGAGCCTCGGTAAGCTGATCGTCGATGGCGGCGAGCTCGACCTGACCCGGTGGGACGGGCGGCTCGTCCCGCCTGCGTCGCCGAGCCGGGAGGACTGGCGATGGCTGGTCGCCCACCGAGACGGGGTGCTCGGCGCGCAGCTCCTCGGGCTGCACGAGCTGCTGGCGAAGGCCAACCGCCACTTCGGCTACCGTGTCGCCAACGAGGTCGCCCGGTTCGTTCGGCTCGCGGTGGACCAGACGCCGGATGACGAGTCGTATGCGTTCGCCGCGGCGCGGGCGGCCCTCGACCTGGCCATCCTGCAGAAGGTCCTCGTCAAGCTCGCCGGCACCCAGGCCGAGGTCTCGCGGGTGCTCGACGATCTGCTCTGGTTCACCCTGGCCGGCGAGGGCGTGCCCGAGGACGCGCGGAACCTGCAGGACTGGAAGCTCGACGCGGTGGAGGGAGAGGTCGTACCGGTCGACGAGGCGTCCGAGCGGGAGCCCGCGTTCCCGAGGTCGGCAGCGAAGCTGTGGCGGATGCGCCAGCGCCTGCTCGAGCGAGGCTTCACCTCGTGGAGCGAGTGATGGCCATCCTCCGGTGCCGATCGGACGGTTCTCCCCCGCCGGCTTCACCGCGCGGGTGGGTCGTGGATGCCGAGTCCGACTGGGTGGCCGCGGGGACCGCCGAGGAGATGGCGGCGGTCCGTGCAGCGCTCGGCCCTGCGGTCTGCTCCCCGATCTCGGCGGAGGTCCTGTTGATTCGGTTCGGGAACAGCGTCGGGGTGAGCGAGGCGGGACCGCTCGGCCGCCTGGTCGTGCGAACCGGGAAGTGGGGCGACGACGACTACGACCTGCTGCTCGAGGATCTGTCCCGCGTCACCGCGTCCCTCCCGTTCGCTTCGACCGCACCGAGCGCGCTGCCCTACGAGCGGACGGTGCTCGACGCGCCGGTTGTGCTGTACCACGCGTTCGTGTGGCTCCGGCACGCGATCCTCCGGGACGCCCACCGCGAGCTCCACGACGCGCTGGAGGGCATCGTCCGGTCTCCCCATCGACGCCTGGTTCGAACTGCGCGGGAGGTCCCGGTCGAGCTGGCGGGTCGGCTCGGCGCTCGCGCGCTGAGCGACATCGCCTGCGGTCGGTGGCCGCTGACGGAGAGCCGCGTGGGCTTCGAGGTGCAGGGCCGGCGGATCCTGCCGCGCAGGGTCGAGGAGGAGCTCGTCCAGGAGAGCGTCGACACCGCCGAGAACCGCTTCGTGAAGGCGTTCCTGGGCGAGTGTGCCTGGGTGGTGGACGCCGTCGGGCGCAGGTTGGGGAGCGGTGACGGCGCGCTCGCCCGGCGGGTCCGCGCGGACTGTACGCGCCTTGCGGAGGCGCTCGGGTCGTGGCGACGGGCATCGATCTGGAGCGAGATCGGCTCGATGACCCACTTCCCCGTGTCGTCCACCGTCGTCCAGCGACGCTCCGAGTACCAGGTCGTGCTTCGCCATCACCAGATGCTGCGGCTCGGGTCCCGGGTACCCCTCGATCCGGAGACGACGACGAGGTTGCTGGAGTCCAAGGACATCGCCACGATGTACGAGCTGTGGTCGGCGTTCGCGCTTCTCGGCGAGGTTCGCGCGATCCTGGGCCCGGCGACCCACACCACGAAGGTGGTCGTCGACAACCGAGGCGCGTCGGTCCGCTGGGGGGTGGTCGCTCGGTGGGCGGATGGAACCGAGCTCGCGTACAACGCCACGTTCACTGCCGGGATGGGGTTCCATGGACGCTCCCGCTCGCTGCGCGTTCGGCCTGACGTCGCGATCTTCGTCCCAACGGGCCCTGCGGCTGGGTTGCACCTGTTCGACGCCAAGTTCCGGCTGGAGGGCACCCTCGATCCCGACACCGACGACGAGGTGGGCTACAAGCCCGGAGACCTGCACAAGATGCACGCCTACCGCGACGCCATCCCCACCGCACGCAGCGCCTGGGTGCTGTACCCCGGCGGCGAGGCGGCGGCGTTCCTGGATGACGGTCGCCGCGGGCTCGACGACCTGGGAGCAGGGCCGGTCGAAGGGGTCGGAGCATTGCCGCTTCGGCCGGGATTGGGACGCGACGGAGTTAGGGCGGTGTTGGGCGCGCTCTTCCACGCCAACGTTCGGTTCGCGAACTCCGGGGGGTCGGCATGACCATGACCTCCGAGGCGAAGAAGCAGCTCGCAACCACGATCCGCGCGCTGCGTGAGCGGTTGCTGTCCGACCTGCACGATGCGGTCGAGTCGCGGTATCGGCTCGGCGTCCGCGCCCAGGACGCAGGGCTGTCGGAGGATGCCCGGGTCCGCCGTGCCCGCCTGGAGGCATGGATCGGCGAGCAGGTCCGGGCGGAGAGCGCCAAGGACAGACGCGGTGCGGAGCACTACCGGCGGGAAGCCGAGAAGCAGGCGGCCTCCACGCTGCTGAACCGCCGGGTGTTCGTGCGGCTGCTCGAAGCCGCGGGGCTGCGCGCGCCGCAGGTCGTGACCGGCGGCTGGGAGAGCGCTGGGTACAAAAACCTGCGCCAGCTCGCGGTCGAGCTCAGCAGAGGCGACGAGTCCGAGGGCTACGCGTTCCTTCTGCAACTGGTGTTCGAGGACCTCGCGTTGGACCTGCCCGGCCTGTACGGCTCGGTGGGCGTGGCCGACCTGGTCCCGATCCCGGCGGCCACCCTGAGGGCGGTGGTCGAGGCGCTGGACGCGCCGGAGCTCGCTTCGTGTTGGACCGACGAGCTGACCCTCGGCTGGGTGTACCAGTACTGGAACGATCCCGAGCGGGAGGCGCTCGACGCGAAGCTCAACGCTCGAGGAAAGCTCGCGCCGCACGAGATCGCGTCCAAGACCCAGATGTTCACCGAGCGGTACATGGTGGACTGGCTGCTGCAGAACAGCCTCGGCCCGATGTGGCTCGCGATGTGTCGGAAGCACGGGTGGATCCCCGAGGTCGAGGCCGACGGCACGTTGGACCGGCTCGAGGCGCGCCGGGTCGACTGGCGGGCCAAGCGGGACGCGGGGGAGGTTGCGCTCACAGACCTGATGCCGCTCCACACCGACGCCGAGCGCCGGTGGGCCTACTTCGTGTCCCAGCCCATCC